>NZZV01000026.1 GCA_002698945.1 Acidimicrobiaceae bacterium | reverse complement strand
GGCCCGCTGATTCGCCGGCCGGACGGTTCAGTCGGTCGCGTCGTGGCGACGGCTGTCGTGGACCCGCGCCGGCGCGATCGGTCGGAGCCCCAGCGATCGGTCCTCGACGAGTTCGGCCTGCACGTCGATGATGACGTCGGCAGCAGTGTGCAGGTACACGCACACCTTGCCGTCGTCCGGAGCGACGATGGCCATGTTGGCGACCGCCTTGCCGGGCACGTAGTTGACGTTGCTGGTCGGTGGCAGGCCGTCGGTGAGCTCGTCGCACCCACCGATCCAGGCGTGGCCGGGTGCCGTGACCCGGTCGATCGTCAGCGTCACGGCGGCCGCCGGAGCGTCCAGGCCGAGGTCGACCTCGAACGCGCGGTCGCCGGCGGGCTGACCCTCGCACCAGTTGTCGCGGCAGCGCCGCGTGTCGAGCACACGTCTCGGCTGCTCGATCCGCCAACCGAGACCCTCGTCGGGGAGCAGCCGCCCGAGTTCGTCGACGACGACGTGCGTCGCGCGATGCACCCACACGCACGATCCGTCGGCGTCGTTGTCGAGGAGCACCATGTTCGCCCGCGTCGTGCCCTCCACATAGTTGATGTTGGAGAACGGGGTCGTGTTCACCGCCGTGCACTTGGCGGCCTGTGCGTGCCCGGGCCCCTCGCTGGCGACGACGGTCAGGTTGGCGATGCGCGCCGACGTGTCATCGGTCGGGACGACCGCTGCCGCCTGATCGGCGACCGGGGTGGGCGTCTCGGCGCGGCGAGTGTCGAGCAGGCGCTGCGGCGCGGACGGGTCGAACCACAGCCGCTCGCCGGATTCGGTGAGGAAGCCCACGACGTCGACGATGCTGTGCACGTCGGTCGATCGGTGGACGCAGAACCGTCCGTCGTCGTCGAGTGGGACGACCGCCATCGCCGCCGCGGTCTCGCCGACACCGAAGTTGACGGTCGACGTGTCGTGGCCCTCGATCGGACCGCAATGCTCGAGCGTCAGGTGGCCGGCGGCGGCCGGGAGCACGGCCGTGAGGTTGATCATCGCGGCGGCGGCGTCCGCGGGCGGATCGGTGTCGATCGGCAGGCGCCACCCGGCTTCGGGGATGCCGGTGAGGTTGCAGCGCTCGACCGGTTCGCCGGCGTCGGTGATCGTGTCGAAGCAGCGGCGGCGCGGATCGTTGCCCAGGTTGAACTCGTGGATCGCCCGGGCCTGCTCGGGGGTGCCGCGGAACTCGAAGTGGGGCGGGTCGCGGTACACGCTCGACCGCTGGGTGCTGGTGCTCTGGCACCCGCTGTTCCAGCCGTAGCCGCCCCAGTAGAGGCCCCATCTCTCGGCGGTCTGCACCACCCACTGCGGGATGTCGGTCTGGATCGGGGTCTGGCACGCCGTCGCGCCGTCGACGCCGGCGTACGAGCGGATGGGGTTGGTGCCGGCGTTCATGTCGATCGCCAGCCCCCACGCGTGGTTGGACAGATCGTCCGACTCGCCCGACGGACAGCTCCATCCGCCGTTGCCGCTGGTGCAGCGGAACGAGTAGCCGACGGCTCCGTGCACGTCGTATCCGTTGGCCTGGATCTCGTCGAGGAATCCCTCGAACAGCGGTTGGGCGGCGGCGTGCGTCTGGAGGGTGCCGGCGCTCATGCCGGCCACGTCCGCGGTGTTGGTCGCGATCTGGGTCGCTTCCCACTCGGACAGGGCCGCCGATCCGTTGTACCAGTAGCCCTTCCACGTCCATCCCTCGCCGACGCCGGGCGACGGTGGCTGCCCCCAGCCGGTGTCGGCAGGGTCGTTGTAGAACACCATGAGGCAACCGGCGACGTCACCGGAATCCGCCTGGGTCGTCGTGCAGCGAGGTGGGGTGACCGGCAGGGTCCAGGGCGTGTCGTCGCGGGCCTCGACGGGGGCGGGCCCCGCCGTCGAAACGGCGAGGGTGCTCACCGCCAGCAGCGAGGTGGCGAGGGTGGCGCGAAGCAGTCGTGAGGTCGTCGTCATGGTCCTGTGAAATGGGCCCGCTGTCGTGAACGTCGTGGTCGAAGCCGTCGTCGAGGTGGTGGTCGAGGTGGCGGTCGAGGTGGTGGCGAAACCGGTCACCGAACCGACTTCGTCATCGAACCGCAACAGTCATGGGACCGTAACATTGGATCGCAACGATCCCACTGCAGGACTCATCGGCGTCCGAGCAGGCTCGCTTGAATCCTCCGTCATTCGCCGTCAGTGCCGTCATCCGTGCCGTCATCCGTGCCGTCATTCGTGCCGTCCTTCGTGCCGTCCTTCGTGATGGCGTCCGGACGGTGTCGCGCACCCGTTCGGTATGGTCGGCCGCGTGATCTCGTGCGTCTACTGCGGGGGTGCCCACGAGCGCCCGGCCGACGTCAAACAGTGCTGGGCCGATCAGCAGGCGACACCGACGACGACACCGACCACGACACCGACGACGACACCGGCCACGGCACCGACCACGACACCCGCCGAGGCGACGGCCGACACGCCCGGCGGTTCGAGGGAGCCGGCCCCGACGTCGCCGCTCGGTAATGTGGCGGTGCAACTGCGACGCGGCCCACACCACCTCGGCCGCAACGTGATCGTCGGGCCGGAAGCTCCGGCGCCGGCCGAGTGGGCCGATGCGCCCCGTATCACGATCGACGAAGCGGCGGTCGCGTCGCCGGCGGCGATGCTCGACGCGGTCCGTCGCGCCGCTCACGAGTCGATCGGTGTGGTGTTCGAACTGGTCGCCACGTTCGACGCCGCTCCCGACGAGCGTGACACTCGACCTCCGTACGAGGCCGGGGTCGCCCACGAGTTCACCGCCGGCGAGCTGCACCATCTGATCTGGTCGAACTCGATCGACGCCCGCGAACCCGGGCATCCACGCTGGTCACTCGTCGACCGTGCGATCGGTGCCGGTGCGACGATCGGTGGCGACGCCGACGTGATCGACCCGGCCGGTCGACCCGTCTGGCTCGACGGAGGCCCGGTCCGACACCACGACCCGGTCGACGGCGTCGGTGTCGTGTCCCGCGTCGCGGTCGAGCACGGGTCGCTCCGACCCCCGAACAGCAACGAATCCGGCGCCGACCTCGCGCCCGACCAGCTCGCCGCCGTCACGCACCCGACCGGGACGGCGCGCATCATCGCCCCGGCCGGATCCGGCAAGACACGGGTGCTCACCGAGCGCGCACGGCACCTCGTCGAGCGATGGAACCTGCCGCCGTCCGCCGTCTGCCTCGTCGCGTTCAACAAGCGGGCCCAGACCGAGATGCTCGAACGGATCGCCGATGTCCCCGGCGTCCAGGTACGGACCCTGAACGCGATCGCGCTCGCGATCGTCAACGGCACGCCACCGTTCGCCCCGTCGGGCGGGCGACGCTCCACGATCGACGAACCCGAGGTCCGGCGCATCGTCCAGCGGTTCGTCGCGACGCCGAGGCGCCGCAACGTCGACCCGATCGCCCCCTGGATCGAGGCGCTCGGGCTGGTGCGGCTCGGCCTGGTCGATCCGGCCACGGCCGAGGCCCGCTACGGCGGCGACGTCGACGGACTCGCCGACGTGTACCCGAAGTACCGCGCCGAACTCGACCGTGCCGGAGTGGTCGACTTCGACGGCCAGATCGACCGCGCCATCTCCGTGCTGCTCGGCGACCCGGAGGCCCGACGTGCCGCACAGCGAGCCTGCCGTCTGCTGCTGGTCGACGAATTCCAGGATCTGACGCCGGCCCACCTGCTGCTCGTGCGACTGCTCGCCGGAGCTGGCGGGTCGGTGTTCGGGGTCGGCGACGACGACCAGACCATCTACGGCTACAACGGTGCGGATCCCGGCTGGTTGGTCGACTACCAGCGGTGGTTCCCGGGAGCGGGCGATCACCCACTCGAGGTCAACTATCGATGTCCGGCCGAGGTCGTCGGCATCGCCGACCGACTGCTGCGACACAACCGGCGCCGGGTCCCGAAGGTGATCCGGCCGCGGGCAGACGCACCCGGCTCGTGGCGTGTCGCCGAGCACGACGATCCGGTGGCGGCGACGGTCGCGGCGGTGCAGGCCGCCCTCGACGACGGGGCCCGACCGTCCGACGTCGCCGTGCTCACGCGTGTCAACGCAGTGCTCGCGCCGGTGCAGGTCGCGCTCGGCGCCGCCGGCATCGGTGTGCTCGGCGGCGTCGGACCGGAGTTCGCCGACCGGACCGCCGTGCGCGCGGCCCTCGCCTGGATGCGGTTGGCGTCGGGGGGAGCGTTCGCCCCCGACGACCTGGTGGAGGCGCTGCGGCGACCGTCGCGATCGCTGCACCCTCGCATCGTCGAGTGGGTCACCGAGCAGCGTGATGCCGACGCACTCCAACGGCTGGCCGACCGGCTCAACAACGAGCGTGACGCGGAGCGGCTCGCCGAGTTCGTCGCCGACATCCGCCGACTCGCTGCCCTGATCCGGCGTGAGGCGCCGACCGATCGGGTGATCTCGACCCTCGTCGATGATGTCGGCCTCGGCGGCGCCGTCTCGACGCTCGACGACACCCGACACGGCATGAACCGGGGTGCTCAGGGCGACGATCTGCTCGCGCTCCGCCAGCTCGCGACACTGCACGCAACGCACGGGCGGGGTGACTCGTTCGAAAGCTGGTTGCGCGCCTCACTGTCGACCCGTCGCCCGACCGACGGCGTCACGCTCGCCACGGTCCACCGCGTGAAGGGCCAGGAGTGGCCGAACGTGGTGGTCCATCTCGCCGCCGTCGATCAGTTCCCGCACCGACTCGCGGACGACCACGAGGAGGAACGTCGCCTGTTCCACGTGGCGCTCACCCGCGCGGCGCGGACCCTCACCGTCGTTCCCGGTGAGTCGCCGAGCCCGTTCATCGCCGAGCTCACGACCGAGCCGCCCGATCCGTCCGAGTTGCCGCCCGAGCCGCCGCCGCGTCGGCCCGAGCGCGCCACGCCGGCGAAGCGATCGGTGCCCGACCACCCGCTGCTCGACCGGTCGACCGTGATGGCGGTCGAAGGGCTCGTGCTCGTCGATCAGGGTCACGACTGGACCATCGCCGCGATCGAGCCGGACGCGGCGGTAGCCGAACGCGACGGCTCGACGCGACGGTTCCGGATCGGCGCCGCGGTCGAGACGGCCGGCAAGCAGCGCGGCGCGCTGCGTGCCCGGTCGGGCGACGTCGATCCGCTGAGCGCGCTCGTGTTCGACCGCCTCCGCATCTTCCGCGACCGTGCCCGCAACGGCAAGCCGGCGTACACGGTCTTCGACGACAAGACCCTCGTCGCGATCGCCGTCCGACGGCCGACCTCGCTCGACGAACTCGCGCAGGTGAAGGGCATCGGCCCGGCCAAGCTGGAGCAGTACGGCGACGCCGTGCTCGCGGTCGTCGCCGAGACGACCACCACCGACGAAGCCCGCGACTGAGACGAGTGAGTGCGTCGAGCGGGCGAGTCGGGCGGGGCGAGCCGGCGCGCGGCTGAGAGGCGACTGTGAACTCTCGGTGTCTGCTGCTTGGGTCGGTCCGCATTCGGGTACGGTCACACCTGTGACCACCGAACGACTCGACGTGCTGATGGCGCCCCGTCCCGTGTGGCGTGGCCTGATGCACTCGTGGGCGTTCGCACTGTCGATCCCGGCGGGTGTCTTGCTGATCCTCGCCGCCGATCACGCCGAGGCCCGTGTGGCCGCTGCCGTCTACGTCGGTTCGCTGCTCGCACTGTTCGGCACGTCGGCGGCCTACCACCGCCTCGCCCATTCGGTGCGTGCTCGCACCGTCATGCAGCGGCTCGACCACTCGATGATCTACCTGCTGATCGCCGGCACCTACGTGCCGATCTGCCTGCTGGCGCTGCCACCGGCATGGGGCATCCCACTGCTGGCCGTGGTCGGCGGTCTCGCGCTGCTCGGCATCGTCATCAAGCTCGTCGCGTTCAGGAAGCTGTCGTGGCTCGGCTACGCGCTGTACCCGATCATGGGATGGTGCGCGGTGATCGCGACGCCGGCACTCGGCGATCATCTCAGCCCGATCCAGATCGGACTGGTCGTGGCCGGCGGCCTCGCCTACATGATCGGATTTCCGGTGCTGTTGCTGAAGCGCCCTGATCCGTGGCCGTCGGTGTTCGGCTACCACGAGGTGTGGCACGGCTGCACCGTGCTGGCCGCGGCGCTCCACTTCGGTGCTGTGACGACGCTCGTCGTCGCCTGATCGTCACGCGACGTCGCTGTCGCCCGTCCGTCGCTGTCCGTCGCCGCCCCACGCTCCTGCCGGGTAGGTTCGGCGAGCATGACGATTCGTTTGGGATTGGTCGCCGCGTCTCGCATTGCACGCAAGGCGATCATCGATCCGCTGTCCGACGTCGACGGCGTCGAGTTGACCGCCGTCGCCGCTCGAGACCTCGAACGCGCCCGTGCCGCAGCCGACGAGTGGGGTGCGCCGCACGCGTTCGGCTCGTACGAGGAGTTGCTGCGGTCCGACGCGGTGGACGCCGTCTACATCGGGACGCCGGCGTCGCTGCACCGTCACTGGGCGATCGCAGCCATCGAGGCCGGCAAACACGTGCTGTGCGAGAAGCCCCTGGCGGCCAACGCCGACGATGCTCGGGCGATCGCCGACGCCGCGCGCGACGGCGATGTCGTGGTCATGGAGGCGTTCCACTGGCGTTACCACCCGTTCGTCGAGCGCATCCGGGCGACGCTCGACGAGGGCGTGCTCGGCAGGATCGATCGGATCGAGGCGGCGTTCGACATCCCGGACGGCTGGATTCCTCGTGACGACATCCGGTGGGAACTCGGGCTCGGCGGGGGAGCCACGATGGATCTCGGCTGCTACGCGATCCAGTTCGTACGGTGGGCGGCCAGGTCGGAGCCCGACGTCGTCGCGGCCGAGGCCGTGTGCCCGGTCGAGGAGATCGACGGCTCGCTGACGGCCGAGTTGCGCTGGCCGTCCGGTGTCACCGGGCGGATCCAATCGTCCATGATCGCAACGGGGTCGCAGGTCGAGGTGTGGTTGCGCGTCATCGGTGAGCACGGCCGACTGATCGCGACGAACCCGCTGGCCCCCCAGCACGGCGCCACGCTGGTGGTCGAGTCGGGCGACCGGATCTGGTACGAGCAGGCCGAGACGTCGACCTCGTACTTCCACCAGCTCGTCGCGTTCCGCGACGCGATCGTCGAGGGCCGCGAGTTCCCCACCACCGTCGACGACGGGGTGCGGAACATGCAGGTCATCGACGCCTGCTATCGCGCTGCCGGCCTGTCGCCCCGTCCCGCCGACTGATCGTCAGCGCGAACGCGGTGACGTGGGGAGCGGGCCCGGGCTCGCCAACCAGCGCACTTGGAGCGGGCGGAGCAGCCACGGATCGCGATCGTCCGGCGCCAGGAGATCGTGTTGGACGTCGTGGACGAGATCGGCGGGGCGCTGCACGACGGTCGCCGCGGTCTCGCCGACGTTGGCGAGACCGATCATCGACCCCCACCGCGGGTGGATACGGTGCCAGCCGAACACGTGCTCGTTCCCGGCATCGAACGGGCGGGCGACCGCCCCGACGTCGTCGAACACCCCTGACGCCCGTCGGACGTCGATCAGGTGTCGCAGGCGCGACCAGACCTGACCCGTGATCGTGGACGTCTCGGTTCGCAGCGCCGCGAGTTGCTCGTCGAACATCGGTCGGTGTGCCCAGCGGCTGTCGTGGTGCCGGTCGGGGTCGTCGGCCCAGCTCCTGTCGTCGCCCTGGCAGAGCTCGTCACCCATGTAGACGATCGGGATGCCTCCCCAGCCGAACGCGATCGCGTACAGCAGGACGACGCGGTCGATCGCCCGGGCGAGTGCCGCGGCGTCGCCGGCTCGTCGTGCGGCCTCGATGCCGGCAAGGGTCGATGCCATGCCGCTCGTGCGTTCGTCGCCGACCGTGACGCCGAACGGGGTGCCCCGGGCGAACGAGGTCGGGAAGTCGCCGCGGAAGAACTCGGCGAGGAACGAGCGGTGTCCGGCGCCGGTGACCCCCACGGCAGCGGCATCGGCGTCGTCGATCGCCCAGCCGATGTCGTCGTGGCACCGCACATAGGTGAACCACGTGCTGCGCGCCGGCGGGTCGGGCAGCTGTGACAGTGCTCGACGGGCGAGGTCGGAACGGCGCGTGGCGATCATCGACCAGCTCTGGACCATCAACTGGTTGTGATAGGCGAGTTCGCACTCGCGCCGTTCCAGGTCGTGGCGGCCGAGGTAGCCGAGGAGGTCGGCCGGACCGACGATCGCTTCGGCGAGCAGGATCGTGGCGGGGGCGGCCATCGCAACCGTGGCGCGCAGCGCCTGCGCGATCAGGTGGGCCTCGGGCTGGTTCTGGCAGTTCGTCCCGAGTCGTTTCCACGTGAAGGCGATCGCATCGAGCCGGAGAATGTCGACGCCGTAGTTGGCGAGGGCGAGCGCGATCCCGGCCATCTCCACCAACACGTCCGGGTTCGAGTAGTCGAGGTCCCACTGGAACTCACGGAAGGTCGTCCACACCCACCGCCCGAGCTCGTCGTTCCAGGTGAAGTTGCCCGGTGCCATGTCGGGGAAGACCTCGGGGAGGCTCGTCTCCCACTGGTCGGGCGCCGTGCGGTCGGGGAACAGTCGATAGAGCGCCTGGTGGTAGCTCGATCCGTTCCGGGCCGCGATCGCCCACTCGTGATCGTCGCTCGTGTGGTTCAGGACGAAGTCGAGGCTCACGTCGATGCCGTTGTCGTGGAGCTGCCCGATCATGCGGAGGAGGTCGGCGGTCGTCCCGACGCGGGGATCGGGGGTGAGATAGTCGCGCACCGCGTAGCCGCCGTCGCTCTCGCCCTCGCGAGGCCGGAGCACGGACAGGAAGTGCAGCGTGTCGATCCCGAGCTCGCGCAGGTACGGGATGCGCCGGTCGACGTCGCGGAGCGAATGGGCGAACCGGTCGAGGTACGCCATGTAACCGACACGCTCGTTCGACTGGTACCAGCCGGGGTCGACCAACCGCTCCTGGTCGCGTGCGCGCAGCGCCGCTGATCGCTCGTCGGCAGCGCGCCGGGCACGCTCGACCAGGCGGTCGACGACGGTGTCGACGTCGTCGGGGTAGAGCCCGGCGATCGCGGCCGTCAGGTCGGGCAGCCAGGCGCGCTCCAGTGCGGCGCCGTTCATCTGGTCACCGGGTCACCTGATCACCGGTCCGCCGCCGACGTTCCCGTCGTACGAGCGGCGTCGGTGAGGTCGATGGGTTCGCCGCAGGCGTCGGTGGCGAGCAGGTCGTCGAGGAACGCGCGCTCGGTGCGGTCGGTCCAGTGCCGACGTCCTTCCTCGTCGAGACACGCCAGGATCGCTCGTTCGGGCTGCATGTCGCGGTCGTAGGTCACCGTGTACGTCTCGATCGTCGCCTCGCGGACGGGCTCGTCGGGCGTGGGCCGTGACGGCAGTGCGTCGACTTCGGCCTGCGGCGACGACGACCGGAAGCCGCCGGTGCCGGGTTCGCCGGCGAGCACGAGTGCGCTGTGCTTGGAGAAGTAGCCGCCGTTGCCGGTCAGGAAGGCCCGTTGGGTGGGGGAGGCACGGAGCATCTCGACCGCTCGGGTGAGCGGGAGGATGCAGTAGCAGTTCATCGGACCCGCTGCGAACGTGAGCCCGCCGGTGATCGTCCAGTCGCGCGCCGGATCGATGTCGAGCTCGCGCTGAGCGACCTGGACGGCGATCGGGAAGCACGAGTACAGGTCGAGCAGCGCACAGTCGTCGATGTCGACGCCGGCGAGACCGAGTGCGTCGCGCCCGACGAGTCGCATGGCCGGCGATTCGTCGAACGCCCACCTCGTCGTCATCGTCGGATGGTCGGCGGCACCCGATGCGGCGAGTGGGAAGATCCATCGGTCGCGTGGCACGCCGAGTCGTTCCGCCGCTTCCGCGGCGCACATGATGACGGCGCCGCCCTGGTCGACGTTGAGGTTCGACGTCATGTACTTGGGGTACGGCGAGGCGATCGGACGGTTGTGCTCACCGGCGCGGGCGGTGTCGTCGGCGGTCTGTGCCCGCTGGAGCCACGCGTGCGGGTTCGCCGCCGCGATCTCGCTGGCTCGAGACCACATCGACGCGACTCGTCGACGGTGTTCGTCGATCGGTTCGCCGAGGCGGTGCCGCACCGCCGTCTCGGCCATCGCGTAGAAACGCACGGGGTGATGCACTCCGATCGCGTCCTCGGCGTCGGTGGTGAGCGGTCGTTGCGATCCGATCACGTCGTCGGGCGCCGCGCCGTCGGCCTCCTCGATGTAGTGCGTGTCGACACCTCGGGCGTGGTCGGCGCGCCGTGTGCGCATCGACTCGGCGGCGCAGACGACGGCGACGTCGAGCGAGCCGTCGGCGATCCGCGTCGCGGTGTCCGAGACCAGGTCGTACACCTGGTTGCCGCCCATCGTGGTGAGCGTCGTGCGGGCGTCGGTTCGCCCCAGTCGCTCGGCCACGAGACGGCCGGGATCCTGGTACGGCCAGATGCCCCAGACGACCCGCACCGCCTCGATCGCCGACCGCACCGTGGCGGACGCGCCGGTGTCGTCGAGTGCCGCCTCGGAGCAACGGGTCATCAGATCGACGGGCTCCGATCCGAAGTCGCGGTCGTTGATCTGCCCGGCGCCGATGATCACCGGGGTGCGAGGATCGATCGTCATCGGCCGACCTCCGCACGGCTCGGAACTGGACGGGAGCGTGATTCGGGCGGTGTGGTGGGGGCGTTGGGCGTCACCGGATCGAAGGTACTCGCACGCCCCTGCGAGCCGTGTACGGAACGTGAACGTTGCGGAACCTTCCCACCGCGACCCGGTCGGACGTGATAGTTACTTACCTCAACCGACGAGACCACACACCACTTCGGAGGAGCGAACGCGTATGGCGAACCCCGTGTTGCTGTTGGACGCAGGTTGGCGCGTCGATCGCGTCATCGGGGTCGAGTTCGCCTGCGAGTTGCTCGTGACCGGCAAGGCCGTGGCCGCGTCGAGCGACATCGCGCAAGTGATGCACTCGCCGTCGATCGAGGTCGTCGTGCCGTCGGTGATCGCCCGGATCGGCCGCCTCCACGCGGCGCAGCGGCGTACGCCGACGTGCTCGCCTCGTCGTGTCCGGCAGCGAGACGCCCACGTGTGCCAGTTCGTGATCGACGGGATGCCGTGCGACCGCCGGGGTGACTCGGTCGATCACTTGCTGCCGCGGTCTCGTGGCGGGAGCAACGGCTGGCTCAATCTCGTCGCCGCCTGCCGCCACCACAACCACTCCAAGGCCGACCGCTCGCTCGAGGAGATGCACCTCCGCCACGGCTGGGAGTTGCGCCGCGCTCCGTACGTACCCTCGCGCACCGAGGTCCTCGTTTCGTCGATCTCCAACCCGCGGGCCGAATGGCAGCCCTTCCTCGCCGCCTGACCCCGAGTCGCCCCTCCCGCCGCCGACTCGACGTCCATGTCGCGCTCGGTCCCGGATCCGCCGCCGACTCGACTTGAACGGGGGCTGAGAGATCGCAGGGGCTGGCACACTGGCGGCCATGACCACGAAGCAGCGTTTCCACGTCGCCGATCTGCAGGGGGTGGACGGCTACAAGCTCGCCACCGGGCTGATCGTGCCGCGCCCCATCGGGTGGATCGGATCGATCTCTGCCGACGGCGTGGTGAACCTGGCGCCGTACTCGTTCTTCAACGTCGTGAGCGGTCAGCCGCCGACGTTCGTGTTCTCGCCCGGCCGCGGTGGTCGCAAGGACACCCTCGCCAATGTCCGCGAGGTCGGCGAGTTCACGATCAACGTGGTGACCGAGGAGGTCGTCGAGCAGATGAACGCGACCTCGGCCACCTTCGGCGCCGACGTGGACGAGTTCGCGGCGTGTGGGCTCAGCGCCGTCCCGAGCCGGTCGATCCGGCCGCCGATGGTGGGCGAGAGCAAGGCGAACTTC
>NZZV01000025.1 GCA_002698945.1 Acidimicrobiaceae bacterium | reverse complement strand
GAATCGCCCAACCAGCGCCGCCGAGAACATGCGCACCCAGATTCTCGGCGGCCACCGTCCGCCATCCCGCACCCCGAACGCCGAAAAACCAACACCCCCACCCCACCCACGATCTCGGAGACGCCAGTCGCGAATCGCCCAACCAGCGCCGCCGAGAACATGCGCACCCAGATTCTCGGCGGCCACCGTCCGCCATCCCGCACCCCGAACGCCGAGATACCAACAACCCCTGCACCCCGACCATCTCGATGACTTCAGCTGCGGTTCGCGCAACCGTCGCCGCCGAAAGCCTGCGCACCCAACCGTCCAGCGCGATCTCGGCGGATCGAGGGCCCGCGCAACCGGCGCCGCCGAGAAGCTGTGGCGACCAGCCGTCGTGATCAGAGTTCTCGGTGTCTCCGGTTGGGGTAGCCGAAACTGACGCCGCCGGGAACCGACTGGCGGGAGCTCGGGTCAGCTGGCGCGAGCGAGGAAGGTGCGGAGCAGGTCGTGGCCGCAGCCGGTCAGGATGCTTTCGGGGTGGAACTGCACACCTTCGACGTCGTGGTCACGGTGTCGGACACCCATGACGATGCCGTCCGCGGAGCGGGCGGTGACCTCGAGCTCGGCGGGCACCGTGTCGGGATCGAGGACCAGCGAGTGATAGCGGGTCGCGGTGAGCGGCGTCGGTAGCCCGGCGAAGACCCCGACACCGTCGTGTTCGATCGGCGACGTCTTGCCGTGCATCAGCTCGGGCGCACGTACGACCTCGGCGCCGTACACCTGGCCGATCGCCTGATGCCCGAGGCACACCCCGAGCACCGGCGTGCCGACGGCAGCGAAGGCCTCGATGGCATCGCAGATGATGCCCGAGGTCTCGGGGCGGCCCGGTCCGGGTGAGATCAGCACGGCGTCGGGATCGAGCGCCAGCGCCTCCTCGACGGTGATCTGGTCGTTGCGGTGCACGATCGGGTCGGCACCGAGCTCCCCCAAGTACTGGACGAGGTTGTACACGAACGAGTCGTACGAGTCGATGACGAGCACCCGGGCCACGACGGCGACGCTACCCGCACGTGCCGCCCCGTCCCCCAACGGTTCCCGGCGCGGCGCCGGTGGCGCACGCCCAGGATCTCGGCGCCCCCTGTTGCGCAATCCGCAAGCGGCGTCACCGAGAACTCATCGGCTGGGTACGTACCCAGGATCTCGGTGAACTCGGCTGCGGAAACCGCACCTGGTTGCACCGAGATCGCTCAAGCGGGCAGCGGCGCACCGAGGGCTCCAGTCGGCGGGCGCCATGATTCTCGGCGGCTCCCGTCGGGTCCTCCGCACCCCAGATCACCGAGATCCTCGTCCAGCTGGCTCAGACTCACTTCTCGGCGACTCCGATTGCGCAATCCGCAACCGTCTTCACCGAGGTCGTACCGGACGACCGTCGAGCAGGGTGTCGGCGGCTTCTCGGCGGCTCTCGTTGCACCATCCGCAACCGGCGTCACCGAGAACCACAGTCGCCCGTGCCGCCACCCCTCGTTCTCGGCGGGAGAAGATCGGCGGTCACCTGTGTCGGGCGCCACTTCCCCGTAGACTGGTCGACCGTGGCACCTCCGAAACGCAAGACCGGTGGCGGCCGTGTGACCCCGAAGGGAACTCGTCCCGGGGAGGGCCAGCGGATCGCCAACCCCGAGGAGAACGAGCGCGGCGTGCACACGTCGTCGCGCTACACCCCGCCGGTGACGTCGGAGATGCGCGAGCCCAAGCCGTGGATCCCGGTCCTGATGCTCGTCCTGCTCGGCCTCGGCATGGTGATCATCATCATCCGCAACCTTGGCCTCGTCGACGGAAACTGGCCGCTCTTCATCGGTCTGGGTTGCTTCCTCGGCGGTCTGTACACCGCCACCAAGTGGCGCTGACGCACCTCGCCGTCGTCCCGCTACCGACGCATTCGTCTCACTGATCGCGGCGTCGTTTCGCGCACACCGTGGTGTGGTCCCGATGTCCGGGTTGTCCACACCACGAGAACGACATCGATGTGATTTCCCCCAGAGTTATCCACAGGAATGTGGATGACTCAGTCGTACAGGGGCGGGACGATCACCATGTCCTCGAGACAGTGGCGCGGCGGCGGCGGATCGTCGTCGGGCGCCATCGTCAACTTCAGTTCCACGCCACAGACATCGCAGCGATACCGCACGTTCACCTTACGGAGCTCTCCGGCCTCCGGCGGCGGGGTCGGCGGAGCCGAAAGCGCTTGCAGCATCGCCCATCCGAATCGCCAGATGCCGACCATCAGCGCCAGTCCGAGGGCGACCCAGACGGCGGTGCCCACAGCCGAGGCGAGGATCATGCCGTCACGCTACCGGGTTATCCCCAGCCCCTGTGCAGATCGCTCCGACCGCCTGGCTCGTCGTCGTTCGACGGCCCGCCGGCGCCCCCGACAGGCAGGAACGTGGTGCGACTTGGCCGGGGAGCAGCGACACGCGACCATCCGAGCACCCGCCCACTCGGACCGAGTGAGTCGGGGATCAGGCGTCGAGTCGTTCGATGATGGTGGCGTTGGCCATGCCGCCGCCCTCGCACATCACCTGCAGGCCGTAACGACCGCCGGATCGCTCGAGCTCGTGGACGAGCGTCGTCAGCAGGCGGGCGCCGGACGAGCCGAGCGGATGGCCGAGCGCGATCGCCCCGCCGTTCACGTTCACCTTGGCGAGATCGGCACCGGTCTCGCGCTGCCACGCGACGACCACCGAGGCGAACGCCTCGTTGATCTCGATCAGGTCGATGTCGTCGAGGGTGAGTCCCGCTCGTTCGAGCACCTTGCGGGTCGCCGGAACCGGCGCCGTCAGCATCAGGCGTGGGTCGGCGCCGGCGACGGCGAAGTCGACGAAGCGTGCCCGGGGCCGCAACCCGAGCTCGCGCGCACGCTCCTCGCTCGTGATCAGGACGGCGGCTGCGCCGTCGGTGATCTGGCTCGAGTTGCCCGCCGTCACCCGACCGCCCGAGTCGGCCGGGACGAACACCGGCCTGAGACGCGACAAGGTCTCGAGGTCGGTCGGCCGGATCCCTTCGTCGGTCGTCATCAGCGTGCCCTCGGCGTCGGGGATCGGCACGATCTCGCGTTCGAAGCGGCCCTCGGCCACCGCCACGGCGGCGCGGCGCTGCGACTCGGCGGCGATCTCGTCCATCTCGTCCCGGGTGATCGACCATTCGTCGGCGATCAGTTCGGCCGACACTCCTTGCGGCACGAGTCCGCCCTGGCCCGCGTAGCGGGCACCGAGCTGGGGACCGAAGGGGTAGCCGTACTTGCCGTCGGCCATCGAGGCACCCATCGGCACCCGCGTCATCACCTCGACGCCGCCGGCGACGACGACGTCGTACGAGCCCGCCATCACGCCTTGGGCGGCGAAGTGGGCGGCCTGTTGACTCGAGCCGCACTGTCGGTCGACCGTCGTGCCGGGCACCGACTCCGGCCAGCCCGCGGCGAGCACGGCGTTGCGGGCGACGTTGACCGCCTGCTCCCCGACCTGCATGACGCACCCCATGATCACGTCGTCGATCAGGGCAGGGTCGAGCCCGGTCCGTTCCTGAAGCGCGCCCAGTGTCTCGGCCGCGAGGTCGACGGGGTGCCACTCGCGCAGACGCCCGTTGCGCTTGCCGAGTGGCGTGCGAACCGCGTCGACGATCACGGCGGTGGTCATGGCCACAGTGTGACCGCTCGCGGTGGTGAGCGCCGAACCGGATCACGAGCGGACCTCCGCCGAATCGTTCCCCGTCGTGGGACCGACGGCTCTTGGCGGTGTGTCCTGCGTCACGCGAGACTGGTGCTCATGACACAGCGCTCCACGATCGCCGAGCTCGACGCCAAGGTCGCCGGGCAGACCACACCTCGCTGCTTCCTGCAGCAGGCGGCCGAGCAACCCGACTTCCCGCTCCTGCACTCGATGAAGGACGGCGGCGGGTGGAACACGTGGACCGTCGCCCAGGTCCGTGAGCTGGCGGCCAAGACGGCGGCCGGCCTCCTCGCCGATGGCGTCACCGCCGGCGAGCGAGTGCTGCTCATGATGCGCAACCGGCCCGACTTCCACTGGCTCGACCTGGGTACGCAGTTCGTGCGTGCGACACCGGTGTCGATCTACAACTCGTCGTCACCCGACGAGATCGAGTTCCTCGCTGGTGACGCCGGCGCCCGCATCGCCATCCTCGAAGACGACAGCTTCCTGCAACGGATCCTCAAGATCCGAGCCGGGTTGCCGCTGTTGGAGAAGATCTACGTGATCAACCCGCCCGACGGCGGGCTGCCTGAAGGGGTGCATGCCGTCGACGAGCTGATGTCGCACGGTGAAGCCGATCTCGACGCGCTCGCGGCGGCGACCCAGCCCGACGACCTGGCGACGCTCATCTACACCTCCGGCACGACCGGTCCGCCGAAGGGCGTGATGATCACCCAGTACAACGTGGTGTACACGGCCGAGTCGTTGTACGAGTCGATCGAGAACCCGAACGCGAAGGGCTGGCGGGTCATCTCGTACCTCCCGATGGCCCACATCGCCGAGCGCATGGTGAGCCACTACCGGACCCTGATCGACGGGCTCGAGGTGTTCTGTTGCCCCGACCCGAGCGAGCTCACGACCTACCTCCGCGAGGTGCACCCGCAGATGTTGTTCGGCGTCCCCCGCGTGTTCGAGAAGATCTACGCCGGCGTCACCGCGGCGCTGTCCGCCGACCCGGAGAAGAAGCAGCAGTTCGACGACGGGGTCGCCGCGGCGATCGAGATCAACCGCGCCCAGCGCAACGGCACCGCCACCGATGAGCAGGTCGCCACGCTCGAGTTCCTCGACGCGGTCGCGTTCTCGACGGTGCGGGGCTTGGTCGGGCTCGACGAGTGCGAGTTGGCGATCACCGGTGCGGCCCCGCTGCCGGCGCAGGTGCTGGAGTGGTTCAACGCGATCGGCGTCAACCTCGCCGAGGTGTACGGCCTGTCCGAGACGAGCGGTCCGATGACGTTCAGCCCGGTCCGCAACAAGCCCGGCTGGGTCGGCCAGGCGATCCCGGGGTGCGAGGTCGCGATCGCCGACGACGGCGAGGTCATCTGCCGCGGCGGCAACGTGTTCCAGGGTTACCTCAATCAGCCCACCAAGACCGACGAGGTGCTCGCCGACGGCTGGTTCCACTCGGGCGACATCGGCGAGATGGACGACGAGGGCTACGTCCGCATCGTCGACCGGAAGAAGGAGCTGATCATCACGTCGGGCGGCAAGAACATCAGCCCGGCCAACCTCGAGGCCGCCCTGAAGCTGATCCCGCTCGTCGGTCAGGCGTGCGCGATCGGCGACCAGCGCAAGTTCATCTCCGCCCTCCTCGTGCTCGATCCCGAGGTCGCCCCGGTGTGGGCCGCCGACCACGGCAAGGCGGGCATGTCACTGCCGGAACTGGCGACCGATCCCGACGTCATCGCGCTCGTGCAGGAAGGCGTCGACGAGATCAACGAGCAGTTCGCCCAGGTCGAACAGATCAAGCGGTTCGTGCTGATCGGAGAGGAGTGGATGCCCGACTCCGACGTCCTCACCCCGACGTCGAAGCTGAAGCGCCGCGGGATCCACGCCCGCTACGCCGACGCCATCGAGGCCCTGTACGCCTGACGACGACGCGTCTCGGGCTCAGCACGCCCGGCGACGGCGCGAGTCGGGTGTCAGAGGGGAACGGGCTGGGGCGCGAGCGCCCGACACGACAACTCGATCATCTGGTCGAGCCGATCGTCGATCGTGATCGCATCGGGACGCAGGAGCTGCAGCGCCATGAACGGCCCCTGCAGGAACTGCATCGCCAGCGGCACGTCGATCTCGGGATCGACCTCGCCGCGAGCGATCGCGCGCTGCAGCACCCGTCGCAGCGGGCCGTATTCGGCTTCACGCGACCGGCGAAACGCCTGCTCGAAGTCGGGGTGATCGAGCGCTCGGTGCAACATCGACACGAACAACCGCCGTGACACGGCCGGTTCGAGCGTCGCGACGAACTGCTCGACCATCGCCCGCAGGTCGCCGGCCAACGAACCCGTGTCAGGTGTGTCGACGTCGGTCTTGAAGCACTCCATCGCCGCGATCACGAGCTCGTCGCCGTTCTTGAAGTGGCGGTAGATCGTGGTCTTGGCGACCCCGGACCGACGAGCGACCTCGTCGACCGTGCATGCGTCGAGCCCGTCCGCGACGATGATCTCCTGCGCCGCACCGAGCATCTTGGTGCGTGCGGCCTCGCTCAGGGGTCGTGACATGATGCTCCTCGACGGTAGCGGTATGTAGGGCGAGCAACCGCAGTCGCACGCTGTGACGTGTGGCATATTTCGCTACGGAACCGTTGCGCAACCGGAGGCGATTCGGTAGAACCGAACCACTGCTCGACGACTTGGTCGATCAGCTGCACCAGCCCGACCCGCTCAACCCATCCCCAGGAGCGCCCCCACATGTTTCGATCGTTCGCCCGCTGGTGCCACCAGCACCCATGGACCGTCATCGGTGCGTGGTTGGCCGCCATCGTGACGGCATTCGCCATCGCCGGCGTGATCGGCCCGTCGTACGACAGCAGCTTCTCTTCGCCCGAGTCGGAGAGTTCCGACGGATTCGAGACCGTCGCCGAGTACTTCCCCGGCGCCACGAGCCAGTTCGGCGGCCAACTCGTCTTCGAAGCCGAGCAGGGCGTCGACGACCCAGCGGTGCAGACCGAGATCGAGGAGATCCTGGCCGAAGCCGACCAGATCGACGGCATCACGGTGATCAGCCCGTTCAGCGAGCAGGGCGCCCGCCAGATCGCGCCCGACGGCACGATCGCCTACGCACAGCTCAACCTCGCGGACGACATCAACCAGACCGAGTCGGGCGAGATCGGTGTCGAGCTGCGCGAGATCATGGAGTCGGGGAGCGGCGACGTGCTGCGTGTCGAACTCGGTGGCGCCATGTTCGCCGAGTTCGAACCGCCCGAGACCGAGCTGATCGGACTCGCCTTCGCCATCATCGTGTTGATCCTGTCGTTCGGCTCCGTCCTCGCGATGGGCCTGCCGATCGGCGTGGCACTGTCGGGCGTGATCGTCGGCAGCGCCGGCCTCGTCACCCTGCTCACCAAGGTGTTCACGATCCCCGACTTCGCGCCGCTGATCGGCATCATGATCGGCCTCGGAGCCGGCATCGACTACGCGCTGTTCATCGTCACGCGCTACCGCGAACTCACCCACGCCGGCGTCGAACCGAACAAGGCGATCGAGGCGGCGATGGACACCGCCGGTCGCGCCGTGGTGTTCGCCGGCATCACCGTCGTCGTGTCACTGCTCGGCATGTTGTTGATCGGCCTGCCGTTCGTCGCCGGCATGGGTATGTCGGCCGCGGCCACCGTGTTCGTCACGCTGATCGCGTCGATCACCCTGCTGCCGGCACTGTTGTCGCTCACCCACTCCCGCATCGAGGTGACGCGCTGGCGCGGGCTGATCGCGGCCGGCTTCGTCGCGCTCGGCCTGCTCGGCGCGGGTCTCGGCAATCCGACGATGTTCCTCGCCGGTGTCGTCCTCGCGGTCGTCACCCTCATCGCCGGCACGTTCGTGCCGGTGTTGCGCAAGATGGTGCCCCAGCGCGAACGCAAGCCGCTGCGCGACACACTCGCCTACAAGTGGAGTCGCGCCATCCAGCACCGCCCGTGGGTGGCGCTGATCGGTGGCACGTCGATCCTGATCCTGCTGACCCTGCCGGTGTTCGGCATGCGGCTCGGCTTCTCCGACGAGGGCAACTACCCGGAGGAGACCACGACCCGTCAGGCGTACGACCTGATCGCGGAGGGATTCGGCGACGGCTTCAACGGCCCGTTCATCCTGGCGATCGAGACCGACGGTCCCGACGACATCCAGGTCGTGCAGGAGCTCGCCGCCGCGGCCGAGGCGACCGAGGGTGTCGCTGCCGTCGGGCAGCCGTTCCCGAACAACATCCAAGACCCGGCCGCCGCCGAGGCGTTCATCGTCCAGATCATCCCCGAGGGGGCGCCGCAGGACGCTGACACCGCCGACACGGTGCTGGCGCTGCGTGAGGCGTTCGAACCGATCACGGACGGCACCGGTGTCGAGGCCAACCTCACCGGTGCGGTCCCGGCGTCGATCGACTTCTCCGACTACCTCAGCGGCCGCAACGTGATCTTCTTCGGTGCGGTGCTGATCGTGTCGTTCTTCCTGCTGATGATGGTGTTCCGATCGATCCTGGTCCCGATCAAGGCCGTCATCATGAACGTGCTGTCGATCACCGCAGCGTTCGGCATCGTCGTCGCGATCTTCCAGCAGGGTTGGTTCGGGATCGAGGGGGCGCCCATCGAGCCGTTCGTCCCGATGATGATGTTCGCGATCGTGTTCGGTCTGTCGATGGACTACGAAGTGTTCCTCCTGTCCCGCGTGAAGGAGGAGTACGACCGCACGGGAGATCCGCGCAACTCGGTCGCCGACGGTCTCGCTGCGACCGCCCGTGTGATCACCGCCGCCGCCGCGATCATGGTCGTGGTGTTCGGCGCCTTCCTGCTCGAGGACGACCGGATCATCCGATTGTTCGGTACGGGCCTCGCGCTCGCCGTCCTGATCGACGCGACCCTCGTCCGCATGCTGCTCGTCCCGGCGACGATGGAACTGCTCGGTGATCGCAACTGGTGGCTGCCTCGCTGGATCGACAAGCTCCTGCCACGTCTCAACGTGGAAGGTGCTTCGATCGACGAGTTGATCGCCGAGAGCAACACCGACGCCGCGCACGACGATGCGATCGAGGTGCCCGACTCCCCCGAAGACCTCGTCGAAACCGCCCGCTGACAGGTCGCTCTGATCAGCCGCTGATCACGCTTCGCTCGTGCGGGCTCACTCGGCGGGTCGGCTCTGGTCGACCCGCCGGGTGATCTCGTCGAGCACACCGATCTCGTCGTCGGTCAGCATCACGGCGAAACGCTGCTGGACAGCGCGTCGGAACGACACGTTCATCTCGCGCCAGAGCGTTCGTCCCCGCGGCGTGAGTTCGATGTCGACCGCGCGATGGTCGAACGGATCGACGTCGCGGTGGCGGGCCACCCAGCCCTCCTCCTCGAGCCGGTCGAGCCGCCGGCTCAAGCTCGACGGCGGGATCCGCATCCACGACGCGATGTCCTGGGGGCGTGCTCGTCCACCGAGATCGCGCAACGCGTTCAGCACCTCGAACGACACGAGCGGCACCGCCCACTCGCGACGCAGGTCGTCGTCGATGTCGCGGTGGATCGCGCTGACGACCGACTGCAGTTCGCGCCAGGCGGACAGACGTGCGGCGTCGAGGCGAGGCACGAGCCGGTCAGGCCGTTGCCTTCAGCGCGGCCGCGAACGCACCGACCGCCTCGTCGATCTCGGCCGCCGTCACGACGAGTGGTGGCATCCAACGGATCACGTTGCCGTTGGTGCCTGCGTTCATGAGGATCAGTCGGCCCTCACGCAGACAGTGCTGGAGCACGGGGCCGACTCTGGTCGCGTCCTCGAAGCTCGAGGCGACCATGAGACCGGGGCCGCGCACCTGACGCAGCTCGGGGTGCAGTTCCTTGAGTTCCATCAGCGCGTCACGCAGCTGGGTACCGCGGGTGCGCACATTGTCCATGAAGCCCGGTTCGCTCATCACGTCGATGGTGGCGATCGCCGCCGCACAGCCGATCGGGTTGCCGCCGTAGGTGCCACCGTGACTGCCGGTCGGCCACAGCTCGTCCAGTTCGCGGCGGGTGCCGAGCGCGCTGAACGGGAACCCGGACGCGATGCCCTTGGCCATGCAGATGATGTCGGGTTCGATGCCGAGGCGGTCGACCGCGAACCACTCGCCGGTGCGACCGAACCCCGACTGCACCTCGTCGGCGATGAACAAGATCCCGTGCTCGCGACACCGCTTGACGATGCCTTCGATGAACGGCTGCGGTACCGGGACGTACCCGCCCTCGCCGAGCACCGGTTCGAGGATCACACACGCCGTCTCGGACGGTGCGGTCTGGGTGGCGAGCAACCGGTCGAACGCCCGCAACGACGCGTTGATCGTCGCCTCCTGATCGGACGCCAGCGGGTCGGGGAACGGAGCGACGTACACGCCACCGGGGAGCGGTGCGTGGCCGGATCGGTAGATCGTCTTGGAGGTCGTCATCGCCATCGCGAGGTGGGTGCGACCGTGGAACGAACCCTGGAACACGATCGTGTTCGGACGCTTCGTCGCCTGCTTCGCGAGCTTGACCGCCGCCTCGGTGATCTCGGCACCGGAGTTGGCGAAGAAGAACGTGTCGATCGACTCGGGCGTGATCGACGCGAGCTTGCCCGCCAGTGTCTCGAGCAGGTCGTGGGTGTAGACGTTCGCCTGCGCGTGGATGAACCGTTCGGCTTGGGCGGCGATCGCGGCGGTCACCTTGGGATGGCAGTGGCCCGTCGAGTTGACGGCGATACCGGCCGCGAAATCGAGGTACTCGTGGCCGTCGACGGTGGTGACCCGACAACCGCGACCGCTGGCGACCTGGAGGTCGGTGACCTTGAACCAGACCTTCGACAAATTCGACATGGCGCGAGCCTATGCACCCCGGGATGCCCACGGGAACCCTTCGGGGGTCAGGCGGCGAGCTCGGCGGCGACCGCGACGGCGTCGTCGAACGACATCCGCTGCTCGAGGTGGTTCCGGAACGGCATCACGACGCGGGGCATGTTGACGCCGAGCACGCCCCGCAGCCGTCCACCGCTGCCGTAGATGGCGGCGAACCTGCGGTCGTCGACCGAGCCGGCGACCACATGGACCTCGTCGTCGCCGGCCGGGCGCCCGATGAACTGGATACGTCGGTCGTACTGCTCACTCCAGAAGAACGGGACCGGCGCGTAGGCATGGGTCGGTTCGCCGTCGCGCCATGCGAGCAGGTTGGTGCCGACGTGGGCGCCCTGCTCGGCGGCGTTGGTCCAGTGCTCGACGCGCATCGGTTCGTCGAACAACTGGTTGTGCCAGCGGGCGACGTCGCCGGCAGCGAAGATGCCGTCGTGGCCCACACCGAGGTCGGGGCCGCACACGACCCCGTCGTGGATCGTGAGGCCGGACCCGTCGAGCCAGTCGACCGACGGGCTCACGCCGATGCCCACCACCAGGACGTCCGCATCGACGGTCGTACCGTCGGCGAGCACGACCGAGTCGGCGGTGATGTCGTGGACCGCGGCGTCGCACCGGATCTCGACACCGTGGTCGCCGTGGATCGCGGCGACGGCGGCACCCATCTCCGCGCCGAGGCCGCGTACGAGCGGCGCTGGTGCCCCTTCCAGCACGGTCACCGCATTGTCGAGTTGGCGGGCGGTGGCGGCGACTTCGAGACCGATGAAACCGGCACCGATCACGACGACCCGTTTCCCGCCGGTGACGAGTTCGGCCCGCAGCGCGAGCGCGTCGTCGACGGTGCGCAAGACGTGCGCCGACCGGTGGTTGCGCTGCGCCGGGAGTGTTCGCGGCTCGGCACCGGTGGCGATCACGAGCCCGTCGAACGCGACGTGGGTGCCGTCACCGACGAACACGGTCCGTGACTCGACGTCGAGCCCGACCGCTCGGGCACCGGTCCGCCAGTGGAGGTCGAGGCCGTCCATCTGGTCGGATTTGCGGAGGGCGATGCGGTCGGGTTCCCACTCACCGCTCAGCAGCCGCTTCGACAGTGGCGGGCGATCGTACGGGTGGTGCGTCTCGCCACCGATCATCGTGATGCGGCCCTCGAACCCACCGCTCCGCAACGTCTCCGCGGCCCGCAACCCCGCCAACGACGCCCCGACGATCACCACATGCTCCATCCGCCAGTTCCTACCACGGACAGATGGTGTCGGATCCCTCCCGTGCAGGAGGCGGGACATCGGGAGCCCTGTCGTGCACGGGAGGGATCCGACACCATCTGTGCACGACACCGTCCGTCAGGGCGGGTTGCCGTACGGTGCTCGTCGTGAAAGCCGTGACGCCGGAGATGATCAACGAGGCCGTGGGTGCGGCGTACGAGGGGATGCGGAACCGCTGTACCGAGATCGGCGACGGCTTCGTGATGACGGCGTGGGACGTCGACGAGGACGACGATCTCCGCCCCGGCGGCTACGTGTCGGGTCCGACCCAGTTCAAGATCGCCGACGGTGCACTGTGGTACCTCACGTTCGCCGCGCTGGGCCGGATCGAGGAGATGGCGCTGACCTCGGAGCTGTCCATGCGCTTCCTCCGACCGGCCATCGGCACGCGCATGATCTGTCGCGCGACGCTCGAGGCCGCCAGCCGACGCAGCGTCGTCGGTACCTGCCACATCTGGGTCGACGGCGCGCCCGACCGCATCACCTCCACGGCACAGGGCACCTACGCGATCCCGATGCCGCGCTGAACTCGCCACCCGCGATCCCCGTACGCTGGTCTCGATGGCTGATCGTCCCCGCTTCCACCTCGCCTTCCCGGTCGACGACCTCACTGCCGCGCGCCGCTTCTACGGCGACGTGCTCGGTTGTCCCGAGGGTCGCAGCGCCGATCACTGGGTCGACTTCGACCTGTTCGGTCACCAGATCGTCGCCCACCTCACGGATGAACCGACCCGTCGCCAGACGAACCCGGTCGACGGCGACGACGTGCCGGTCCCCCACTTCGGACTGCTCCTCACGCCGGCCGACTGGAACGACCTCGCCGACCGGTTGCGCGCCGCCGGGACCGAGTTCGTGATCGAGCCACACACCCGCTTCGCCGGCGAACCGGGCGAACAGTCGACGATGTTCGTGCTCGACCCGTCCGGGAACGCGCTCGAGTTCAAGGCGTTCGCCGACGACTCGATGGTCTTCGCGCGCTGACCCTCCATCGCACGCATCCCGGGCCAGGTCCCCGAGTGGACGACCAACCGGTGTCGTATCATCCGGTCCCGATGGCGAACCGAACCTGCAGCCCCGTGACGGTCGATCGATGAGCCGCGAGTACATCGTCGGCCTCGACAACGGCGGCACCGCCAACAAGTTCACCGTGATGGACCGTGCGGGCAACTACCTGATCGACGATCTGATCGAGTTGCCCAGTCGGGTCACCGAAGGTCCGGGCGCCGCGCTCGGCGCGCTGAAGGAGGCGTTCGAGGCGGCGCTCACCACAGCGGGTGTTGCGCGTGACCAGGTGATCGGGGTCGGGTTCGACAGCCCCGGGCCGGCGTCGGCGGTCGGCGTGCTGTCGTCCAAGGGCGCGACGAACTTCGCCCATCGAGACTGGTGGGGTTTCGACTTCCGGACCGCACTCGAGAAGCTGCTCCATCTGCCGGTCGTCTACTCCAACGACACCAACGCCGCGGCGCTGTATGCGCACCACCGTCACTTCGGCGCGGTGGCCGGCGACCGGTCGTCGGTGGCCGCGATCGTCGGCACCGGCCTCGGCGGCGGCGTGATCCACGAGGGTCACATGATCAAGGGCGCCGCCGGTATGGCCGGCGAGCTCGGCCACGTGCAGGTCCCGACCGACGGACTGCTGCGCGACGGACAACCGGTTCCGGTCTGCAACTGCGGCTTCGCCGGCGACGCCGAGAGCTTCGCCTCGCTGACCGGCATCCGCAAGAACCTGCTGCCGTACTGGCTGACCCAGTACCCCGATCACGAACTCCATCACCTCGACATCGCCGACGCCGCGAAGGCCGTGCGCGGCTTCGGGGAGCGCGGCGACGAGTTGGCGTTGGCGATCTTCGAACAGCAGGCGATGGCGATCGGGCGGTTGTTCACGATCGTCTCGAACGTGGTCGACCCCGACGTGTACTTCATCGGCGGCGGCGTGTTGGAGGCCGAGGAACACTTCCGTGACTGGCTCCTCGACCGGGTCCGCGTCCACACCCTGCTGCGCGACGAGCAGCGTGACGTCGCCGAGGTGCGTGAGGTCACCGACCTCGACATGGCCGGCTGCCGCGGCGCCGCCGTCGCCGCCCTCAGCGCCCTCGGCCACTGACCCGCGGATGGTGTCACGAATGGTGTCGGATCCCTTGCGTGCCTCGACCTGTCACGAATGGTGTCGGATCCCTTGCGTGCCGCGACCTGGAAGGGTGCACGACCATGCATGCACGCAAGGGATCCGACACCATTCGTGGCCGGTTCAGGCGGAGCGGAAGGTGATGCTGAGGCGGGGGCCGGTGGTGAGGCGGACCTTGGGGACGGTGTGTTCCCAGGTGTGCTGACAGGCACCGCCCATGACGAACAGGTCGCCGTTGCCGAGGTTCCAACTCAGCGACTGACCGCCGCCCCGTGGTCGTAGTCGCAGCGGACGCGGCGCGCCGACGCTCAGGATCGCGATCACCGGATTGTTGACGACGTGCCGGTGGCGGTCGCCGTGCCACGCGACCGAGTCGTTGCCGTCGCGGTACAGGTTGAACCCGATCGAGTCGAACGGCTCGTCGTAGCGGTCGGCCAGCAGGAGCCGGACGTCGTGCAGGAGCGGCATCGGCTCGGGGGTCCGGTGCTCGACCCGCCACCATGCGGTCAGCCGTGGTTCGGCGACGATCGAGTCGTACATCCGCACGCCGGTGCGCTGGCGGAACGGGAGGGTGGTCGTGAGTTCGTCGAACACCTCATCGGCACCGCGGAGCCAGCCCGGCACCAGTTCGACCCAGGTGGTGTGGTCGAGCGGCAACCGTTGTGCCTCGGCGAACGAGGCGTCGTACTCGGGCGCCAGCGTCCCGAACAGCGACCCTTGATAGAACACCTGTTCGATCGTAGTGGCCGAACACCGGTCCGTCCACCCGCCCGGCCACACTAGAACGAATGGAGCGACTCGAGGACGCTGCCGACCCACGGCTCGCCGACTACCGCGAACTCCGCGACGCCGCCGCTCGACGCCGGATCGAAGCCGACGAGTTCTTCATCGCCGAGGGACCGACGTCGATCGAGCGGCTGCTCGCATCAGGTCACCACGTCCGCAGCGTGCTCGTGTCCGAGCAGAAGTACCGGCGTCTCGCGCCCCTCCTCGATCCGCTCGACGCTCCGGTGTACGTCGTCGACCGCGCCCTGCTCCACGACATCGTCGGGTTCGACCTGCACCGAGGAGCGATCGCCGCCGCCGACCGCCGACCCCATCCGACGCTCGACGACCTCCTCGTCGGACACCGGCGCCTCGCCGTCCTCGAGGGACTCAACGACCCGGAGAATCTCGGCGCGATCGCCCGGAGCGCCCGCGCCTTCGGCGTCGACGCGTTGGTGCTCGACCCGACCTGCATCGATCCCTACACGCGCCGCACGGTGCGCGTCAGCATGGGCGAGATCCTCCACCTCCCCTCGCACCGCGTCGACGCCGCCGACTGGCCACGCGACACACTCGCCCGCCTCCACGATGCGGGCTTCGAGACCTGGGCGATGACGCCCGCCGACGACGCCGTCGACATCTGGTCGATCACACCGCCCGATCGGCTGGCGATCGTCCTCGGCGCCGAAGGACCCGGTCTGACGCGCCACACGATGACGGCAGCAACCCGGCGGGTTCGCCTCCCCATCCACGCCGACGTCGACTCGCTCAACGTCGGCGCCGCGGCGGCGGTCACGTTCGCCGTCGCCGACCGACCCCGCTAGGTTCGAGCGGACCATGACCTCGCCGACCAGCGGTCTCGTCGAACTGCCACGACACCCCGACTACCGGCCTCCGGAGCCCTTCGCCGGTCCCGGTCATCCGATGCGGCGCCTGACCCGCGCCACGGCGTTCGGCGAGTCGTGGACCCGCGACGATGCCGCCCGCGTCACGGAGGTGTTCGACGAGCTGGCGCCGTCGTGGAGCTCCGACCACGTCGACCCGCTCAAGGCGGCGCCGCTCCTCGACGCGATCGACCGCGGTGGTGTGCCCACCGACGGTCGTTGGATCGAGCTCGGCTCGGGCACCGGTGCCGGATGCCGTGCGCTCGACGGCCGGGTCGACGAACACGTGTCACTCGACCTGTCGTACCGGATGCTCGCGCACGCTCCCGACCACGCACTCAGGGTGCAGGCCGACTCGGCCCAACTCCCGCTCGCGGACGACACGGCCGACGTCGTGCTGATGATCAACATGATCCTGTTCCCGCTCGAGGTCGACCGCATCCTGCGCCCCGACGGGTTCGTCGTCTGGATCAACACGCTCGGTGATCAGACGCCGATCCACCTGCCACCCGCGGACGTCGCCGCTGCGCTCCCGGGCGAGTGGACCGGCTGCACCGCCGAGGCCGGAACCGGATGCTGGGCCGTGCTCCGACGAGCCGCTGCGAGCTGATCGCGCGAAGCTCACGACATGAGCGAGCACCCGATCTCCCGGTTCGACGTCCCCGACCTCGACGACCTGCCCGACGACATCCGCGAGACGATCCTCGGGGTCCAGGAGAAGGCGGGCTTCGTCCCGAACGTGTTCCTGGCCTTCGCCCGACGGCCGGCGGAGTTCCGGGCGTTCTTCGCCTTCCACGACGCCCTGATGGAAAGCGACGACGGCTTGTCGAAGGCGGAGCGTGAGCTGATCGTCGTCGCGACCTCGGCCGAGAACCAGTGCCTGTACTGCGTCGTGGCGCACGGTGCGATCCTGCGCATCCGAGCCAAGAACCCGCTGATCAGCGATCAGGTCGCGACCAATCCGGTCAAGGCAGACCTCACCGAACGGCAACGCCACATCGTCGAGTTCGCCTTGCTCGTCGCCAACGATTCCGCCGGCATCACCGACGACGACCTCGCCGACATGCGCGCCAAGGGCTTCACCGACGACGAGATCTGGGACATCGGCGCGATCACCTCGCTGTTCGCCCTCTCCAACCGCTACGCCAACTTCGCCGGCATCCGCCCCAACGACGAGTTCTACTCGATGGCCCGCTGACCGTGCACAGATGGTGTCGGATCCCTTCCGTGCATCGACGAGGAGGTGGGCAGGGCCTGCAGGCACGGAAGGGATCCGACACCATCTGTGCCGCATCACCCGACGGTTCACGGCCCGGTGCATCGGGCATGCTCGGGTGATGGAACAGCGCGGCGGAATACCCATCCCAGGGATCGAGTTGTACCCATGTTCTGTGTCCGAAGGGCGGGCGCAGCACAGGAGGACCCCTCGATGACCACCCGACGCCGGCCGAACGCGCCGACGCTGTTCGCGGAGCTGATGCTCGTCGCCGCTGCGACCGCGCTCGCCGGCGTGACCGCCTTCGCGTTTCGCTCGACCGAGCCGGCGGTGTTCGCCGACGCCGGGATCGACGACGACCGCGGCGATGGCGACTCGTCGGGGCAGGTCGTCGATCTCGACGACGGAGCGATCGCCGACCCCGACGCCGATGCCGACGAGGTGGTCGCCGCGTCTGCCACCGCGATGGGTGACGTCACCAGCGTCGAGTTCCGACTCGACCGGGAGGGTGCCCCCATCTTCATCGACGAGTTCCAGTCGCTCGCCCTCGACTCGCTGATCGGTCAGTTCACGGTGCCGACCCGTGCACGCGCCCAACTCACCGTGACGGTCGACGGCAGCCTGACGACCGAGATCGGCGCCGTCGCCATCGACGACGAGGTCTGGATCTCGAACCCGGTGACCGGCGACTTCGAGACCCTGCCGCCCGGGTTCGACATCGATCCGTCGCGGTTCTTCGACCCCCAGGGCGGCTGGCAGCCGCTGCTCGCCAACCTCGGCGAGGTCGAACTCGTCGGCATCGACGATCGGGGCGGCGAGCGTTACCACGTGCGCGGCGTCGCTCCGGCGAGCGAGGTCGAGAACATTACCGTCGGCCTCGTCGACGGCCAGGACGTCCCGGTCGATCTCTGGATCCACCCGGGCACGTTCCTCGTCACCCACCTCGAGTTCGAGACGATGATCGACGGCGGCGCGTCGCAGTGGGAGCTCGATCTCGGCCGCTACGGCGAGTCGTTCACGATCCGGCCACCGGCCAACGTTCGCACCGACACCGACACCGACACCGACGTCAGCGGAGCCGACCGATGACCACGGTCGACGAACGCCCCACCGCGACCGGCCGGCGTCCATCGCCCGGTGCGATCCTGGCCGTCGTCGGGTTCAGCGTGTTCGTCGCCGCCGACGACCTGACCGTCGTGTCGACGATGCTGCGCCCGATCATCGGCGATCTCGGCCTGGTCCTCCCCGACGGACTCGACGACGCGGCGTGGATCGTGAACGCCTACCTGATCGCCTTCGTGGCGGTCATGCCGATCGCCGGTCGCGTCAGCGACGTGCTGGGGCGTCGCCGCACGTTCGTCGGTGCGTACCTCCTGTTCCTCGTCGGCACGATCCTGATCCCGGCGTCGATCCAGTTCGACGAACCGTTCCGCTGGTTCCTGCTCGGCCGCATCCTCACCGCCATCGGTGGCGGGGCGATGGTGCCGGTGGCGCTCGCCGTCGTCGGCGACGTCTATGCCGAGGGGAAGCGGGCGCGGGCGCTCGGCACGCTCGGCGCGATCGAGACGCTCGGCTGGGTGTGGGGTCCGCTGTACGGTGCCATGCTCGTGCGGTTCCTGTCGTGGGAGTGGCAGTTCTGGCTCAACATCCCGTTCGCGATCGGTGGGCTCGCGGCCTCGTGGTGGGCACTCGCCGGCCAGGACCGACCCGAGCACCGCACCCGGATCGACTGGGTCGGCGCCACCCTGCTCACGATCGCGCTCGTCAGTCTCAACCTCGCCCTGCTCGGTGGCGCCGAGATCCAGAGCGTGCAGGGCCTCGACGAGCTCACCGGTGGCAGCGGTCCCGACCTGTGGTGGCTGTATCCGCTCGCGACCCTCGCCACCGGACTGTTCATCGTCCAGCAGTCGTACTCGCGATACCCGCTGTTCGATCCGCGCATCTTCCGCGGCCGCAACCTGTCGATCGCACTGGTCGTCAACTTCGTCGTCGGCGCCGGGCTCGTGATCGCCATGGTCGACGTGCCGCTGTTCATCAACTCGGTCGAGCTCGACCTCGAGCGGGCGGCGGTGTACTCGGGGTGGATCCTGTCGGCGCTCACCGCCGCGATGGCGCTCACGTCGTACCTCGGCGGCCGCATCACGGAGCGCTGGTGGTACCAGCCACCCGTCCTCCTCGGCGTCGCCATGTCGACCGCCGCGTATGCGTGGATGGGTGCCACGTGGACCGCCGACACGAGCTACCCGATCTTCGCCGTCCAGCTCGCCCTGCTCGGCGGCGGCTTCGGGCTCACGGTCGCACCGACGACGAGCGCTGTCGTCGACGCCGCTCCGCCCGACCAGCGCGGCGCCGCCGCGTCGATCGTGATGGTCGTCCGCCTGCTCGGGCTGAGCGTCGGACTGTCCGCACTCACCGCCTGGGGTCTGTCCCGGTTCAACGAGTTGCGCGGCACCATCGACCTGCCGGCGATCACCGACCCGGGCTTCGAGGACGCCGTGATCGCCGCCCAGGAGCGCCTGACCGCCCAGGCGATCGCCGAGACGTTCACCGCGGCCGCGTTCGTGCTCGGGGTCGGCGTGCTCGCCACCCTGGCCATGCGACGCACGAACCGGCGCGCAGAGGCCGACGACACCCCCGACAGCACGCAGCCCGACAGCACGCCGTCCGACGACATCTCGGACAGCACGCAACCCCACATCTCTCGTTCTGACGATCACTCCAACGAAGGAGTCCCCACGTGACGGACCATCTCGACACACCGGCTGACATGCCCCCTGACACGACCTCCGATGCACGCGCCAGCACACTGCCGGACGCTCACGAGGGCGCGCCGGCCGACAGCACCGCGCACGACGCGATCGCCGAGCTGACGCGCCGGACGAACGTGATGATCGGCATCCTCGCCGCCCTGCTCGTCGGTGCGTTCGTCGTGATCGGACTGCTGTTCGGCCGCGTCGCCTCGGCGGAGAGCGAGGCCGAGGCGGCCCGCACCGAGCTGGCGGCCGCGATGGCGAGCGGTGGTGCGTCGTCGGCCGAGGTCGAGCAGCTCCGGGCGGATCTCGACCGCGTCGAGGCTGGTGCGGCTCTGTACGCATCACAGGTCGAAGGCTTCGTCGATCAGCTCACCGAACTCTCGCCCGAGATCGAGGCCGGGGTCGACGAGGCGATCACCGGGTTGCAGGAGTTCGGTGAGTCGACGATCTCGTTCGACGTCGAGATCGACGAGGTCATCCCGATCGACACCGAGGTCGTCATCAACCGCACGGTCGAGGTCCCGATCGTCACCGAGATCCCGATCAACGAGGAGATCGACACGACAATCACGATCGACACCCCGTTCGGCGGCGTGCCGGTCGACGTCAACGTACCGGTCGACGTCGTCGTACCGATCGATCTGGTCGTCGACATCCCGATCGACGAGACGGTGCCGATCCAGGACGAGTTCCCGGTGCAGCTCGACGTACCGATCGCGATCGACGTCGGCGACACCGAGCTCAAGAACCTGACCGACTCCCTCGCCGCCGGACTCGAGAGCCTCCGAGACGTCCTCACCGGTCTCTCGGGCTGACGCACCGGAACCAGAAGGGGTCAGGCACCTTCTGGCCATCAATGTCGACGAAGGGCGGGCTTGGCCGCCAGAAGGTGCCTGACCCCTTCTGGCTCGGCCAAACCGACCCGTCGGTATACTCCGGGTATGGCGACCACGGTGAAGGTCAGCGTCGAGACCCGCGACCGGATCAAGGCGTTCGGCGGCGCCACGCTCGAGGACACCATCATCGAGGCGTTGGATGCGCTCGAAGAACGCGAGTTCTGGGCCCAGGCCGAACGCGCGGCCGCCTGGCGGGAAACCCTGTCCGATGAGCAGCGGGCAGCGATTCGAGCGAGAGAGGCGGAGATCGACGCCGCGTTCGACGGGATCGAGTGATGGATGTCGGCGACGTCTATCACGCTGACCTCAACGAGGAACGGCGGCGACGCGTCGTCGTGATCTCGTCCGCTCGATTCAACCGGCTGGCCAGTCGAGCGGTCATCGTGCCGGCGGAGCATGGTCCGCCGGACGAGGTTCTCGACCCGTGGCGGATCTCGGTCGATGGCATCGTGTACGCGGTCGACCACGTGCGTTCGGTTCCAGCCGCACGGCTCCTCGAGCGGGTCGATCGCGTGCCGGTCGACGCCGTCAACCGCATCCGTCGAGCACTCCGAGCGATCACCTGACGAAACCGGGCGCGGACACGCCGTGGCTGCGGAGCAGGCTGATGGGGTGGATCGGTTCACTCAACTGCTCGGCGAGGTCGACGCCGCGTTTGCGGCGACCTCGCGCGGGCTGCGCCACTGGAGCGACCCGCATCCCGATCGATCGCCGCTCGAGGAGGAGTACTCACGACTGATCGATCCCGCGAAGTGGCGGATCATCGGCGCCCGGGTCGCCGCG
>NZZV01000024.1 GCA_002698945.1 Acidimicrobiaceae bacterium | reverse complement strand
CGCTGCCGTGGGAGGACTGGCGTGACGGCGAGGACGCGCTGACGTCGGGATGGATGCGCGCGACGTCGCCGTCGGGTGACGCGACGTTCCGCGGCGTCGTCGGCTGGAGCAACGAACTCGGCCACGGCGAACGCGCCGCCGAACCGCCCCAAGAGGAGTCCGACCAATGACGACAGCCGAAGCGCAGCGGAGGCCAGTCCCGACCGTCGACAGGGAAGCGCCAGCGACGAGTTGCACGGAGGGAGCAGCCGAAGCGCAGCGGAGGCCAGTCCCGACCATTGAAGAGGCTGATCGTTGATGGAACTGGTCGTGTTCGTCATTGCGTCGGCGATGGTGCTGGTCGGGGCGCTGGGCGTGGTCGTGCGGAGCAATCCGGTGCACGCGGCGTTGTCGCTCGTGCTGACCCTGTTCGGCATCGCCGTCCACTTCGTCGCGATGGAGGCCCACTTCCTCGCCGCAGTACAGATCATCGTGTACGCGGGGGCGATCGTGGTGCTGTTCCTGTTCGTGATCATGCTGCTCGGTGTCGACAAGAGCGAAGACCTGTCGATCGAGCCGTTCCCGATCCAGCGGCCGCTCGCGGTCGTGATCGGCGCCTCGCTCGCCGCGCTGGTCATCGCCGCCGCCGTGCGCGCCAGCGATCGCCTGCCCGAGGGCACTCCGCTCGAGGCCGACGGCGACAGCAACATCGAGCTGCTGGCCCAGAACCTGTTCAGCGACTACGTGTTCGCGTTCGAGTTCACGTCGGTGCTCCTGATCGTCGCCGTCGCCGGCACCGTCATGCTCACCCGCAAGGAGAAGAAGGGTGGTGACTCGTGATGCTGCTCGCCGCTGTCGAACCCACGGCGACGTGGTACCTCGTGCTCGCCGCCCTCGTCTTCGCGATCGGTTCGGTCGGGCTCATGGTCCGCCGCAACCCGCTCGTGATGTTCATGTGTATCGAGCTGATGCTCAACGCCGTGAACCTCACCTTCGTCGCACTCGCCACACGCTTCGGGAACATCGACGGCCAGACCGCCGTGTTCTTCGTGATGGTCGTCGCGGCCGCCGAGGTCGTCGTCGGCCTCGGCATCATCATCTCGGTCCTGCGGCGCCGCCCCGGTGCGACCGCCGACGATCTCGCAGAGCTGAAGGGATAAGCCGTGCTCGACGTCATCTGGTTGATCCCTGCCTTCCCGCTGTTCGGGTTCCTGACCCTCCTCGTGTTGGGCCGCAAGCTCGGCGATCCGAAGTCGGGCTACTTCGCCGCTGCGATGGTGCTCGCGTCGTTCGTCGTGTCGGTCGGCGCCTACTTCGATCTGTTGTCGATGGACGAGGAGGAGCGCAGCCACGTCGAGTCGCTGTTCTCGTGGGTTCCGGTCGACTCGTTGCAGATCGACATGGCGTTCCTCGCCGATCCGCTGAGCATCGTGATGTGTCTGTTCGTCACGGGCATCGCGTTCCTGATCCACCTCTTCGCGATCGGGTACATGCACGGCGACGAGAAGTTCTCGAAGTTCTTCCTGTACCTGAACCTGTTCGTGTTGTCGATGACGCTGCTGGTGCTGGGCGAGAACCTGCTCGTGACGTTCCTCGGCTGGGAAGGCGTCGGCACGTGCTCGTACTTCCTGATCTCGTTCTGGCACACGAACCCGGCCAATGCGACCGCCGGCAAGAAGGCCTTCGTCACCAACCGCATCGGTGACTGGGGCTTCATGCTCGCGATGTTCCTCGGCTTCAAGGCGGTCGGCACCGTCAGCTACTTCGGCCTCAACGAGGCCGCCGAGGGCGGGGCCCTCAGCACGACCACGGCGACCGGCATCGCACTGTTCCTGTTCATCGGCGCGGTCGGCAAGTCCGCGCAGCTCCCGCTCTACGTGTGGTTGCCCGACGCCATGGCAGGCCCCACGCCCGTGTCGGCGCTCATCCATGCCGCGACCATGGTCACCGCCGGCGTGTTCCTCATGACCCGCATGAACCCGATGCTCGCGGCCGCGGCGCCCGAGGTGTCGACCCTGATCGCCTGGGTCGGCGGGATCACCGCACTGTTCGCCGCCACGATCGCGGTCGCGCAGCAGGACATCAAGAAGGTGCTGGCGTACTCGACCGTGTCGCAGCTCGGGTACATGTTCCTCGCCGTCGGTTCGGGAGCGTTCGTCGCGGCGATCTTCCACATGGTCACCCACGCCTTCTTCAAGGCCCTGCTGTTCCTCGGCTCGGGTTCGGTCATCCACGGGATGCACCACGAGCAAGACATGCGCCACATGGGAGCGCTCCGGAAGGTGATGCCGATCACGGCGAGCACCTTCATCATCGCCTGGCTCGCGATCGCCGGCGTGCCGCCGTTCGCCGGCTTCTGGTCGAAAGACGAGATCTTGCTGTTCACCCTCGCCAAGGGCGGCACCAGCGCGACGGTCCTCTACGTGATCGGCCTCGTGACGGCGCTGCTCACCGCGTTCTACATGACCCGTCAGGTGATCCTCGTCTTCTTCGGCAAGGCCCGATGGGGGAGCCACGCCAACGAGGCCGAGGCCGCCCACCTCGTCGACGGTGACGACACCGTTGCCGATACGGAGAACGCCGAGGCCGAAAACCTCGACGAGCACCAGCCCGAAACCCACCAGCCCGAGACACACGGCGCCCACGGCGAGTTCAAGCCGCACGAGTCACCGTGGGTCATGCTGTTCCCCCTCGTCGTGCTCGCCTTCTTGTCGACGGTCGGAGGTGTGCTCAACCTGCCGTCGTTCTCGTTCATCCCGAAGGACTGGCAGCACCAGCTCGAACACTGGCTCCACCCGGTGGTCGAGGTGGCGGAGAACGACATCAGCGGCACGTCCGCCTACGACGCCAAGGGCCTCCTCGCGCTGCTCGCGATCGCGGTCGCGCTCGCCGGCATCGCGATCGCCGTCGCCGTCTACGGCAAGAAGGCGATCAAGCCGATCGAGCCGCAGATCCTCGCCGACGGCTGGCGCTACGACGCCGCCATCAGCGCGTTCATGGGCGGCCCGGGCCGCAAGGCGTTCGAGGCGATCGCCTGGTTCGACCAGCACATCGTCGACGGCGCGGTCAACGGCGCCGCCAGGATGGTCGGCGGGACCGGCACCGGCGTACGGCGGCTCCAGACCGGCAATGTCCGCAACTACGCCGGCATCGTCGGCATCGGAGTCGTGTTGCTCTTGGCCTGGTTCGTGATCGGTCGGGGGGTCGTGTGATGCACGACGAACTCTCCTTCCCCATCCTCACCGCACTCGTGCTGACCCCGGCGATCGGTGCCGTGCTCATCGCCCTGATCAGCTCGCGGCAGGCGCAGTACGCCAAGCTCGTCGCGGCGATCACGTCGGTCACCACGGGCGCCATGGCGATCTGGCTGACCGCCGAGTTCCATCAGAGCGACGACGGCTTCCAGTTCGTCACCAAGCAACCGTGGATCGAGGAATGGGGGATCTCGTGGCACCTCGGCGTCGACGGCATCTCGCTGTTCCTCGTGCTGCTCACCGGTGTGCTGTTCCCGCTGGCGATCCTCGGTATCGACCCGCACAACGACGAGCCGGGTCGCGACAAGCCGTACTTGGCCTGGCTCCTGCTGCTCGAGGCCGGCGTGATGGGCTCGTTCCTGAGCCTCGACCTGTTCTTGTTCTTCGTCTTCTTCGAGATCGTGCTCGTCCCGATGTACTTCCTCATCGGCGGATGGGGTTACGAGGGCCGGGTCTACGCCGCCACGAAGTTCTTCCTGTACACGATGACCGGTTCGGCGTTCATGCTCGTGTCGATCATGGCGACGGCCTACATCGCGAGCCGCAACGGCGTCTCGGGCGTCACGTTCGACCTCGTCGAGATCGCCGAGAACGCCGAGTTCGCTGCCTCCACCGGGCGATGGCTCTTCTTCGGGTTCGCGATCGCGTTCGCCGTCAAGGTACCCGTCTTCCCGCTGCACACCTGGTTGCCCGACGCCCACACGCAGGCGCCGACGGCCGGCTCGGTCGTCCTGGCCGGCGTGATGCTGAAGCTCGGCACCTACGGCCTGCTCCGCTTCGGCCTCTACCTGTTCCCCGAGGCCGCGTACTGGAGCCGCTACCTGTGGCTCGGACTCGCGGTCGTCGGCATCCTCTACGGCGCGATCGCCGCGACGATGCAAACCGACCTCAAGCGCCTCGTCGCGTACTCGTCGGTCGCCCACCTGGGCTTCATCGTGCTCGGCACGTTCGCGTTCACGAGCCAGGCGATCACCGGTTCGGTCATGCAGATGGTCAACCACGGCGTCTCGACCGGTGCGCTGTTCCTCATGGTCGGCTGGATCTACGAGCGCCGCCACACCCGCCAGATCGCCGAGCTGTCCGGTCTCCAGAAGGTGGCACCGATCTTCGCCGCCGGGTTCATGGTCGTCATGCTCAGCTCGATCGGTGTGCCCGGCCTGAACGGGTTCGTCGGTGAGTACCTGATCCTGATCGGCACCTTCCTCGCCGAACCGTGGTACGCGGCGATCGCGGCGACCGGTGTCATCCTCGCCGCGCTGTACCTGCTCTGGGCATACCAGCGGGTGTTCCACGGCGAGCCCGGCGAGGCCAACGAAGGGTTCGCCGAGCTCAAGCTCAAAGAAGCCGCCACGCTGCTGCCCTTCATCGGCATCATCGTGTTCACCGGCGTGTACCCGAAGCCGATGCTCGACCGGATCGAGCCGGCCGTCGACCGACTGATCGGTCATGTGGAGTCGGTCGCCGACTTCGAGGCACCATCGCCCGATGAGCCGGTGATCGTCGAGCACGACGACGCCGACGAGACCGAGGAGGGCGATCACTGATGCTGGCGCAAGACACCTTCTTCACCGCACCCGACATCGAGTGGTGGCACCTCAGCCCGATCTTGGCGCTGGTCGGCGGTGCCCTGTTCCTGTTGCTCGTCGGGGCCCTCACTCCCCGCTGGCCGCGCGGCCTGTACGGCATCGTGACGATCGTGACCGCGGCGACCGCCGGTGTGTTCGCCGTGTTGCAGTGGAGCGACATCGACGACAACGGTCCGGCGACGATCGTCGACGGCGCCTTGGCGTTCGATCACCTCACCCTGTTCCTCACGATCACGATCTGTGTGGCGGTGGCGCTCGTCGCGCTGCTCACGATCGACGAACTCGCGATCGCCGGCAAGGACGCTCCCGAGATGTACGCGATGTTCCTCGTCGCCGCCACCGGCGGGGTCGTCATGTCGTCGGCGAACGACATGATCGTGCTGTTCCTCGGACTCGAGACGTTGTCGTTGGCCCTGTACGTGCTCGCGGCGTCGTACCGGACGCCCGAGAGCCAGGAGGCGGGTATCAAGTACTTCGTCCTCGGCGGCTTCGCCTCGGCGGTGTTCCTCTACGGCATCGCGCTCGTGTACGGCGGCACCCAGTCGACCAACATCTCCGAGATCGCCGCCTCGTTCACGACCACGGTGTCGCTCGACGGTGATTCACCGCTCGTGCTCGCCGGCCTCGCCCTGTTGCTCGTCGGGCTGGCGTTCAAGGTCGCGGCCGTGCCGTTCCACGTCTGGTCGCCCGACGTCTACCAGGGCGCGCCGAACCAGGTCACCGCGTTCATGGCCTCCGTCGGCAAGGCGGCCGCGTTCGCAGCGATGTTGCGGGTGCTGCTCGTGGCGTTGCCGTTCCAGCGTGACGACTGGCGTCCGGTGATCTGGGTGCTGGCGGTGCTGTCGCTGGTGATCGGCTCGCTCCTCGCCGCCGTCCAGAGCGACGTCAAGCGGATGCTCGCGTACTCGTCGGTGAGCCACGCCGGCTTCATCCTCGTCGGTGTCGAGGCGGCCGGCCACGCCGGTCCGAACGACGGGACGGCGAGCGTCGTGGCGTACCTGCTGTTCTATTCGGTCCTGACGATCGGATCGTTCGCCGTCGTCGCCGTCGTCGCCCACTCGAACGGGGGCGACACGTCGCTCACCGCGTTCAACGGCCTCGCGCGCCGCCGGCCGGCGATCACGCTCGCCCTCACCGTCTTCCTGCTGGCACAGGCAGGCGTGCCGTTCACGACGGGGTTCGTCGCGAAGTTCGGCGTCATCCAGGCTGCGGTCGACGTCAACAGCTACGCGATCGGCATCATCGCCATGTTGTCGGCCGTGATCGCGGCGTTCATGTACCTCCGGATCATGGTCAGCGCCTGGTTGACGGTCGAAGAGACCGAGGTCGCCAAGGAGCAGGCGCCGATCTCCACGGTGCTCGCGATCGGGATCGCCGCGATCTTCACCGTCGTCGTCGGCATCTACCCCGAGTGGGTGCTCGACACCGCCGAGTCGGTCGCCGTCTTCGCCCGCTGAGTCGACCCTGCGTCGCGGTCGGCTCCGGTGTCATCGGTACGATCGGTCGCATGAAGCGTCTGGCGGTTGCGGCCCTCGCGCTCCTCGGCGGGGTGCTCTTCTCGCCGGCGGTGGCCGGTGCACACGCGGCGCTCGACTACACGCTCCCGGCCGACGGGGCGACGGTCGGTGAGCCGCTCGATGAGATCCGCGTCGCGTTCACCGAACCGGTGACGCTCGTCGGCAACGGTTTCGAGGTCCTCGACCCACAGGGGCAGGTCGTCCTCCCGACGCCGATCACCGACGACGACATCGTGTTCCGGCTGATCTTCGACGAACCGCTCGCGGGCGGTGACGTCGGCGTGATCTACGAGGTCACGTCGGCGGACGGCCACGTCATCTCGGGTGGCTTCTCCTTCGCCGTCGATGCACCCGTGCCCACGACCACGACCACGAGCACCCCGACCGCTCCGACGTCCACGGGTCCGCCGACGACGGCACCCGGGACCACGTCGGCCGCCGCCACCACCACCACCACCACCACCACCACGCCGGCGATCGTCCCGAGCGAGACGACCGAGGACACTCCGCCCACCACACCGGCGACGGCGCCGACGAGCGAGGGCGACACCGACGAGGGTGGTTCGACCGGACTGATCATCGCGATCGCGCTGGCGGTCGTCATCGCCGGTGCGGCCTTCGTGCTGTTCCGGGCCCGGTCGAGCGAGTGATCCCACGCTCGTCGCCGCCGCTCGACGATTTCCTCGCCGGCGCCGAACCGTCCACGTCGGCCGAGGCGCTCCAACGAGTCGGTGTCGTACTCGGTGTGGCGGGTGCACTCGTCACGCTCGGCGTGATGGTGTTCCTCCGATTCATCTGGTCCGCCGAAGTCGGGTCGAGGCGTCGGCTGGAGGCGGCGATCGTCGTGGGCGGGGCGGTCACGCTGGTCGGATCGATCCTCCAAGCGATGGGCACCGCGACGATCCTCGACGATGGACTCCTGGATGTCGTGTCGGGGACCGGCGGCGCGGGCGTCATGATGCGTGCACTCGGCGGAGCCTTCGTCGTGCTCGGCCTCGCCGACCGGTTCGCCGCCGATGGCAACGTCGCCGACACGGGCGCGACCGATACGAGCACGTCCGACACGTGGCGGCCACCACCGACCGCCTTCTTCGCGATCGCCGGCGCCGCGTTGTCCGGGCTGTCCTTCGCCTTCGACGGGCACACCGTGTCGCGCGGTCCGCGCGTCGTCCACGCGATGACCGATGCCGTCCACGTCGGTGCCGGCGCGGTCTGGGTCGGCGGGCTCTCCGCGCTCGCGCTGCTGGCCCTGGCCAGGCCCGGCTCCGCACGAGTCTCGTGGACGATGCTGCTCCACCGGTACTCGACCTTCGCAACGGCGGCGCTCGTCGTGGTCGCCGCGGCCGGCGCGGTGATGGCGGTCTTCGTCCTCGACTCGTGGGGCGACCTGTTCCGCACCGAGTGGGGGCAAGTCCTGATCGTCAAGACGCTGCTCGTGGCCCTCGCCGCCGCAGTCGGCGCGTATCAGCACTTCGTCATCGTCCCCCGCCTTCCCGACGTGGCGGAGCGTCGCGCTCGCACGGCGGTGCTCGTCGAGACGTCCGTGCTGCTCTCGGTCGTCGTCGCCACTGGCCTGCTCACCACGGCGTCAACGGTCTGAGTCCGGTGGTGGGGACAACCCCACCGGTATTCGGCCAGCGGACTCCATGTCGTCCGGCGGTCGCGATCTGCACGATGGAACCATGCACACCACGACCCACGCCCATGTGCCCGGAGTATCTGGTACCCCGCCACTCCGGGCAGGTGTCTCGGGGAGGGGTGCAGCATGAACCCACCGTCCGGTAGCCGGATCGACGACCGCGCCGGGGCCGAGCGCGAGACTGGCGACGTGAGCCAGCTCCCGCCTCCGAGCTTCCCGCCGCCCGAGGTGCCTTCAGGACGGCCTGCGGGGCACGGGCGCGGCGGTGCCGGCGGACCATCCGATTGGGATTGGGACCGCATTCGGGATCTGGCCGAGCAGTGGTTCCGGCCGCTGTTGCAGCCCGAGGGCTGGCGCGCGCTCGGCTACCTGTTCGTCGGCATGCTCACCGGGTTCGTGTTCTTCGGTGCCATGGTGTCGGCGGCCGCCGTCGTGTTCGGCCTCTCCTTCATCGGCGTCGGATTGCTCCTGATCGGACCGTTCTTTCTCCTGACCGGGGTCTTCGCGACCGCCGAACGCCGCATGGCGACCTGGGTCGGTGTCACGATCGAGCAGCGCCCACTGCGCCCGGCCGGCCGATTGGGCTTCGGAGCGCTGACCGACCCCGAGCGGTGGCGCGTCGTCGGCTACCTCGCCATCAACACCGTGCTCGCCTCGGGCCTGTTCGCGATCGGCAGCTTCCTCTACTCGATCGTGCTCCAGGCTGTGTTCGGCGGCCTCACCGGTTCGGTGTTCGACACCTTCCCGTTCAACGCCGTCGCCGGTGTGGTCGCGCTCGCCATCGGCGCGGCGGCGCTCGGTGGCGCGCCTCGCGTCGCGGCCTGGGTCGGGATGTTGAAAGCCCAGATCACCTCGTGGTTCCTCGGCCCCGACCGCCTCGCCCGCGCCGAAGAACGGGTCACCGTGCTGTCGGGCCAGCGCCAGGAGATCCTCGATGCTGTCGCCGCGGAACGGCGACGGATCGAACGCAACCTGCACGACGGCGTCCAGCAACAGCTCGTGGCGATCGGGCTCGATCTCGGTATGGCCGAGCAGCAGCTCGACCGCGACCCGGCGCGGGCCCGTGAGCTGGTCGTCAACGCCCGTCAGAAGGTGCAGGGCTCGATCGGCGAACTCCGCCAGCTCGGTCGTGGCCTGCATCCGGCAATCCTCGAGGACCGCGGGATCGACGCTGCGCTCTCGGCGATCGTCAGCGATTCACCGATCCCGATCACCGTGCACGTCGACCCTGAGCTCGACCTCGACACCGACGTCGCCGAGACGGTCTACTTCTGTGCCAACGAAGCACTCGCGAACGTGCTGAAGCACTCCGCGGCGCGCGCCGCGTCGGTCCACGTCCAGCGGATCGCTGCCAATGTGCGGGTCACCGTGCACGACGACGGTGTCGGTGGAGCCGACCCGACCCACGGAACGGGGCTGGCCGGCATCCGCGCCCGCACCAACGCGGTCGACGGATCGCTCCACGTCTCGTCGCCCCCCGGCGGACCCACCACCATCGTCGTCGAGCTCCCGCGCCACGTGGTTCGGGCCGACGACCAGACCGACCATGACGACCGGACCGAGAACGACGACCGGATCGACCGGACCGAGAACGAGGAGACGAAACGATGAACGACGACCACACCGCGATCCGCACGGTCGTCGCCGACGACAGCGTCTTGCTCCGTGACGGGGTCGTCCGCCTGCTGACCGACTCCGGCTTCGACGTGGTCGCCGCGGTCGGTGACGCCGATGCCCTGCTCGACGCCGTCACCGAGCACGACCCCGACCTCTGCCTCGTCGACGTGCGGATGCCGCCCACCCACACCGACGAGGGGCTGAAGGCGGCCCTCGAGATCCGGCGACGCTCGCCGGACACCGCGGTGCTGGTGCTGTCGCAGTACGTCGAGGAGCGCTACGCCGGTGAGTTGCTCGAGGGCGACGTGTCGGGCGTCGGGTACCTCTTGAAGGACCGTGTCATCGACGTCGAGGACTTCCTCACATCGCTGCGGCGTGTCGCTGCCGGCGGCAGCGCCGTCGACGCCGAGGTCGTGCGTCAGATCCTGGGGCGTTCCCGACGGGGCAACGAGCTCGAACGGCTCACCCCGCGCGAACGAGAGGTGCTGCAGCTGATGGCCGAGGGCTTGTCGAACGCCGGCATCGCCGAGCGGCTCGTCGTGTCCCACGGCGCCGTCGAGAAGCACATCTCGAACGTGTTCATGAAACTGGGTCTCGACATCGAGGACGGCGCCCATCGTCGCGTGTTGGCGGTCCTGACCTTCCTCCGCGCCTGACGTCACCCGAAGGTGTCCTACTTTGTGGTCTGTTGACGTCTCAGCGTGAAAATCTCGCGCTCCGCTGACGTGCCCGAAGATCGCGCCGACGATCGGAACGCCTAAGTTCACCCTCCAGCAGGCGGTGAAACAGACGTTCCGGGTGCGCTCGGGACCCAGGGAGGAAGACAGCAATGAGACAGGGACGGAGGCGGACGGCAGTCGCCGCCACGCTCGCAGTGTCGGCGGCGGTCGCCGGATCGGTGATGACGCCGAGCGGGGTCCAAGCGGACACCCCGGTCGGTGAGGGGCAGTTGCTCCCGGCGGTCGAGGCGAGCCCGACGGGCAGGTACATCGTGGTCGTGAACGACGATCCGCTGTTGGTCGAGTTCAGCCAGGACCAACTGCGGTCGGACAACGCGAAACGCAAGGGCCGGGACATCGCACGCGGCCACGACGAACTGATCGCACACGCCGGCGTACAGGTGGACAAGACGGCGTCGTACGTGAACGCCCTGAACGGATTCGCCGTCCAGGCGTCCCCGGCCGAGATCGAGCGGATCGCCGCCGAACCGGGCGTCCGCACGGTGCTGCCCGACCTGCTCTACCAGCCCGATACGGACGTGTCGCAGGAGTTCCTGGGACTGAACGACGCCGGCGGCGCGTACGCCAGCGGCCTCGACGGTGAGGGGGTCGTCATCGGCGTCATCGACTCCGGCATCTGGCCCGAACATCCGAGCCTCGCCGACGACGGCACGTACGCCGCCCCGCCGGTCTCGATCGACCCGGTCGACCTCGACGGCGTCGTCTACGACGGTTGCGACTTCGGTGACACCGAGCACGCGCTGGCCGCGGGGCTCGAGGACGCTCCGTTCACGTGCAACAACAAGCTCATCGGTGCTCGTCACGTGATGCCGGCATATCTCGACTCCCCGGGCCTGACCCAGGTCGAGTACGCCTCGGCACGCGACGAGGACGGTCACGGCACCCACACCGCCACGACCGCTGCCGGCAACGCCGACGTGCAAGCCGAGATCTTCGGCAACGACTTCGGGCTCGTCACCGGCATCGCGCCGCGTGCGCACGTCGTCGCCTACAAGGCACTAGGCATCGACGGCGGCTACGGCTCCGATCTGGCACTGGCGATCGACCTCGCCGTCGCCGACGGTGTCGACGTCATCAACTACTCGATCGGCTCGTCGTCCCCGGCGATCGGGCCCGACGACATCGCGTTCCTCTTCGCAGCCGGTGCGGGCGTCCACGTCGCCACCTCGGCCGGTAACTCCGGACCGGGCGCCGCGACGCTCGGCTCGCCGTCCTCGGTTCCGTGGCTCACCACCGTCGGCGCGTCGACGCACACCCGGACCTACCGCGGCACCATGACGCTCGGCGACGGGACGGTCCTCGAGGGCGCATCGATCACCGAGTCGACCGACATGGTCCCACTGGTCGACGCGGTCGACCTGGGCAACGAGTTGTGCCTTCCCGGCGCTTGGGCGGCGGGCACCGACCTGACGGGTCAGATCGTCCTGTGCCGTCGCGGGCAGAACGCACGAGTCGAAAAGTCGCTCGCGGCAGCGCAGGTGAACGCCGCCGGCATGATCCTGTACAACGCTTCGCCCACGGAGACGCTCACCGCCGACCCGCACTACCTCGCCGCGATCCACATCACCGCGGATGACGGCGCCGTCGTGAAGAACTACCTGGCGGCCACCGAGGCACCCGTGGCGCAGATCAACGGTTGGGAGCAGGTCGAACGGCCGGGTTCGGTGATGGCCGACTTCTCGTCTCGTGGCGAGAACCTGCTGAGCGCCGACATCCTCAAGCCCGATGTCACCGCACCCGGCGTCGACATCCTGGCCGGCAACACCCCGACGCCGACGCTCGGTCGCCCGGGCCAGTACTTCCAGGCGATCTCCGGTACCTCGATGTCGTCGCCGCACGTCGCCGGTCTGATGGCGCTGATCGACCAGGCGCATCCCGACTGGTCGCCGGCAGCGGTGAAGTCGGCGCTGATGACCACGGCCCGTCAGGACGTGCTGAAGGAGGACGGCTCGACTCCGGCCGACCCGTTCGACATGGGTGCCGGTCACGTCGATCCGGCCGGTCCGGTCGCCGCCGAGGGCTCGATCTTCAACCCCGGCATCGTGTTCGACAACGACATCTACGGTGCGGTGGCCTACACCTGCGGTGAGGGCTTCGAACTCTTCACCCGGGCGACGTGCGACTCGATCGTCGGCGCCGGTTACCCGACCGACGCGAGCGACTACAACCAGGCGTCGATCGCCATCGGCGAGCTCGCCGGCACGCAGACCGTGACCCGGACCATGACCAACGTCGCCGGACGGGCGCTCAACTTGACGGCCTCGTTCGAGGCGCCGGACGGCTTCGAGGTCTCGATCTCTCCGTCCAAGGTGACCGTGCCCGTCGGCCGGACCGCGACGTTCGAGATCACCGTCACCGCCGTCGACCCGCAGCCCAAGCAGTGGGCGTTCGGGTCGATGACCCTGACCGAGACGTCGAAGGGGAAGGGCAAACAGCACTCCGCCCGAGTCCCGATCGCGGTGCGTGCCGTCGCCGTTGCCGCTCCACTCGAGATCGGGCCGGTTCCGATCGCCGACGGTGGTGTGTCGTTCGACGTCCAGTTCGGCTACAACGGCGCGTACCAAGCGCTCGGCCACGGCTTGTCCGAGGCACTGCCGCTCGATCCTGACACCCCGCTGAGTGTCGCCCAGGACCCCGACCAGACGTGGGAGTTCAACGACCTCTTCGCGCCGTGGGGTGACTATCGCATCATCGAGACCGACGGCTCAGCGCTGGTGCGCATCACCGTGCCGCCCATCGAGGCGTCGCCGGACGCCGACATCGACGTGTTCGTGTACGAGTTCGTGGGTGGCAACACGATCGCCGAGATCGCGTCGTCGACGAACGGAGGCACCGACGAGCTCGTCGACCTCTTGCTGCCGGCCGACAACGCGTACCTGATCGCCGTGCACGGCTGGTTGGTGCCCGGCGGGGGGCCGATCGACGTCCCGGTGTACGTCGCCGACGTCCCGCTCGCCACCGACGGCAACCTGGAGGTCAGCTCGACCGACACCGCAGTGCTGGGTGGCACGGCGACGGTCGACGCGAGCTGGCCGACCGACCTGGCCGGTGATGACTACCTCGGGGTCGTCTCGCACGGACCGGTGGACGAGCGAACCGACTTCACCATCGTCGAGGTCGGCGGCTAACGCGCCCAGACCTTCCGACGATCGATCGAAGTGGGGAGCGCCGTCGCGGCGCTCCCCACTCGCCGTTTTCGGTGGTGCCGATCAGGGCATGATCGCAGTCGGACACCAGAACAGGTCGCGGCTGCCACCTCGGTGGTAGGCGTAGTCGACGCCCTCGTGGCGGACGACGACGCGACTGCCGTCGACCAATGCTTGGGTGTACACCATGCCGGGCTCCGGGCACCCGATCGCGCCGTCCCGCCACGTCACCTCCTCGGCGACCACCAGCTCCACGTCGGCCCGGGGGTCGTCGACCAGGAGCCGAACGTGGGCGATCGCCCGGCCGACGTCGTCACCTGCCGGTTCGGCCGGCACGGGGACCTCCCGGCCGTCGCCCGGCAACGATGGCGAGGCGCCCGGCGACGTGATCTTCGGGTTCAGCTCGAGCGTGATCGACGGCCGAGATGCGTCGGCATCATCAACGTCGTCATCGTCAACGTCGTCGTCGTCGGCGGCGGGGTCGGTGCCGTCGGGCCGATGGGTCGTCATGGTCGTGCCTCCGGTGGTCGGTTCGGGCGGGGAGATGACCGTCGAACTGGTCGCGGGAGTGATCTGCGCGGCGCCCCCCGCCGTCGGCGCGTCCGCGTCGTCGCTGCCGCAGGCACTCAGTGCCAGCGCGGCGGCCAGGGCGGCTGACGGGATGAGGCGGCGCTGAGACACCCGCGCAGTCTCGCACCGGTCGGGGCGTCGGGGACGTCGGCTCTCACGTTGTCGGCCCGTAGCCTGGGGGAATGGACGTCGCTGTCGTCGATTACACGTCGCCCACCGCTCCGGAGGAGTTCGCCACGAGCCTCCGGGAGACCGGGTTCGGCGTCATCACCAACCATCCGCTCGACTGGTCACTCGTGGAGGAGGTCTACCGCGAGTGGTCGGCGCTGTTCGACGACCCTGACGTCGCCGACTACACCACGTCCGATTCGCTGACCGGCTACTTCCCGCCCGACGTCAGCGAGACCGCCAAGGGCTTCGCGGTGCGCGACCTGAAGGAGTTCTTCCACGTCTACCCGTGGTCGATCTATCCGACGCAGGTGACCGACGCCGCGATGCGGTACCGCGACCAGGCGATCGACGTGGCGCTCACGCTCCTCGACTGGGTCGAGGACCAACTGCCGCCCGACATCGCCGGCCGACTGTCGATGCCGCTGTCACAGATGATGGAGGGCAGCACCCGCACCCTGTTGCGCGTGCTGCGGTATCCGCCGTTGCCGCCCGAGGTACCCGACGGTGCCGTTCGCGCGGCGGCGCACGAGGACATCAATCTGCTCACCGTGCTGCCGGCGTCCGACCAACCAGGGTTGGAGTTGCTCGGTGCCGATGGGGAGTGGTTCCCGGTGCCGACCGACCCCGGTTCGCTCGCGGTCAACGGTGGCGAGATGCTCGACCTCGCGACCGAGGGCTACTACCCGGCGACCAAGCACCGGGTCGTGAACCCGATGGGGGAGGCGGCGCGCGTCTCGCGCATGTCGCTGCCGCTGTTCCTGCATCCGGCCGACGACGTCGTGCTCTCCGAGGGTCGCACCGCCTACGAGTTCCTGATGCAGCGCATCGCCGAACTCCGCGGTGACGGCTGACGACGGGCCGGTCACCGGTCGCCACACGCTGCCGATCGCGTCGTCGGCGACGCTCAGACGGTGGTGAGTTCCCCGTCGGCGCCGGCGGAGGCCTTGGCCTTCGCTTTGCGTTCGGCCAGTCGCTTGGCCACCCGCTCGCTCTTCGTGAGGTACTTCACGATGCGCTCGCGAGCCTGTTCGGCGTCGGCGTCGAGGCCCTCGATCGACTCGAGCTCCCAGGTGCGCATCACCATCGGGACGAGGATCTGCTCGTGGTGGATGGCCAGGTCGTAGATGCCCGCCGCGGCGATCCGCTTGGCGTGTTCGGCGAAGCCGGGGATGCCCGTGCCCGGCATCGCGAACCCGGTGACTTCTTCCTCCATCGCCATCACCATGCCGCTCGGGTCGACGTCGATCGCCGCCTTGGCGAGATCTCGGTAGAAGAGCTGGTGCAGGTTCTCGTCGGACGCGACGCGCATCATGACGTCGTAGCCGGCGGGGTCGCCGATCATCTGGCCGGTCGACCGATGGGCGATCCGGGTGGCCAGCTCCTGGAGGGAGAGGTAGACGAACGCGTTCTGGACGGTGGGTGGGTTCGGGGTGATGCCGCCCGACACCTGCGCCATCCGGCAGCGTTCGAGGTGGTGCGGGTCGATCGCCCGGGTGACCATGAGATACCCGTAGATCGCCATCGAGTGGCGACCCTCCTCGGCGGTCCAGCGTCGGACCCACTCACCCCACGCTTTGTCGGCGCCGAGCACCTTCTCGACCGTGCGGAAGTAGTACGGCAGGTTGTCCTCGGTCAGCAGGTTGACGAGCAGCGACGAGCGCACGGCGTCGTCGATCTCGGCACCGGCCAGGTCGGCGTCGTCGGGCGACCACTCCTCGCCGGGGATCGGGTCGCGGCCACGGCCGTACGGCACGTGTTCGTGCGGGAACCACTCCTTGGTGGTCGTCAGGTGACGTTCGAGCAACTGCTCGACGGTGGCGTCGAGGTCGTCGAGGACTGCTTGGTCGGGGCGCACGAGGTACACACTACCGCCCTACCGACCGGTAGGTAGCATCAGTGGGCCGTGTTTTCGCCGCCCGCATCCGGTTCGCGAGCGGCGTCGACGCCACGACCCACGGGGCGCAGCGCGAAGAGCACGACGAGCAGCCCGGCACCCACCGCACCGGACAGCAACGCGGCGCTCGATCCGGGGCCGGCGAGCAGCAGCCCGGCCACCAGCGGGCCCGTCGTCTGGCCGGCGCGGGCCATCGCCGTCCAGCCGGCCATCACCGCGGCGCGCTGGTCGGACGGAGCGCGCGACATCGCCCCGTCTTGCAGCGTCGGGATGAGCGCGCCTTCGGCGATGCCGTAGACGAGCGCGCCGATGGCGAGCACGACGAGCGACCCGGCCAGACCCATCAGCACGAACGACGAGGTCCAGGCGACGGCGGCGACGATCAGGACGGTGTCGACGCCGACCCGGCGTCGGAGACGGCCGAGATTGAACGCCGCGAGCGACGCGGTCACCGCGGGGAGGCCGAACACGATCCCGCGCCCCCAGGCGCTCAGTCCGAACTCGTCGTCGAGGTGGGTGGGCAGCGCCGCCAGGAAGACACCGAAGATCACGGCAAAGCCGACGCCGGCGGCGACGACGCTGGTCCGGATCGCAGGATCGGTGAACGCTTGACGGGCGCCGGCCAGCTGTTCGCGGAACGACACCTGCCGCTCGGGTCGGCCGGGTGGCAGGATGCGCCACGCGTACGCGGCCGACACGACACCGAGCGAGAGGGGAGCGAGCGCCCACCGCCATCCGGCCACCGCCGCGATCGCGCCCGAGACGACGGGCAACGTCGCCAGGGCGACCGTCAGGACGCCCGAATTCGCTCCGATCCAGTGGGTGCGTGCGTCGCCGTCGAAATGGTCGGTGATCAGCACCACGGCGAGATTGACGAGCCCGGCCGCGCCCACGCCCAGGCAGAACCGGGCGACGAGCATCACCTCGAACGACGGAGCGGTCGCCACGAAGATGCCGGCGACACCGAAGACGAACAGACAGGGAGCGAGGACCGGGCGACGCCCGAACCGGTCGGCGAGCAGGCCGATCACCGGCGCCATCACGATGCCCGGCAGCGATGCGGCGGCGACGAGGAGTCCGGCCGAACCATCCGAACGATCGAAGGTGTCCAGGATGTCGGGGATCAGCGGCGCCAACAGCGAGTTGCCCATGATGCTCGTCAACGTGGCGACGAATACGAGGGGGAGAACCGGTCGCGTCGAGATCCCCGTCGCAGACATCGTGTCGCGCATCGTGACGACGCTAGCCCGCCCCGCTCGCGAGCCACCGGTGCGTTCGGCGCCACGACTCGCGCGACCCGTGGAAAGCGGGCGATTTCACCCGACGGGGGTTTGGGAATCGATTCACGACCCCTGGTAGCCTCGCTGCCCGATGTCGCTGTTTCTGCGCGATTACCTCACCGTCGTCTGGTTCGGCCTCGCCGCGCTGGTTCTGGCCGGTCTGCTGCTCGGCATTGCCGCGGCGGTTCGGCCGTCGCGTCCCAACGCCGAGAAGCTGATCGCATACGAGTCCGGCGTCGATCCGGTCGGCATGGGGTGGTCGCAGAGCCAAGTCCGGTACTACGTCTTCGCGCTCCTTTTCGTCATCTTCGACGTCGAGGCCGTGTTCATCTTCCCGTGGGCGACGGCGATGGAGCGGTACGGCTGGTTCGGCCTGGTCACGATGCTGATTTTCATCGTGCTCCTGCTCGACGGCCTCGTCTACGCCTGGAAACGAGGACTCCTCCGATGGGTCTAGTCGACCGCGGGCGCATGCCCGCCCCACTCACGAAGCTGTTCAACATCGGACGCTCGTACTCGATGTGGGTCTATCAGTGGGGGCTCGCCTGCTGCGCGATCGAGATGGGTGCCGCGTTCGCATCGCCCCGCTACGACGTGATGCGCCTCGGCGTGATCCCGCTGCCCGCCAGCCCGCGACAGGCCGACTTCGTCGTCGTCTCGGGCACCGTCACCGACAAGATGGCACCGGCGGTGCGACGCCTGTACGAACAGATGCCCGAGCCGAAGTACGTGATCTCGATGGGTTCGTGCGCCAACTGCGGCGGCCCCTACTGGGACAGCTACTCGGTCACGAAGGGTGTCGACCAGATCCTGCCGGTCGACGTGTACGTACCGGGGTGCCCGCCCCGCCCCGAGGCCCTGCTCGAGGGGATCGTGCTGCTCCAGCAGCGGATCCGCAACGAGGACATGGGTGCAAAGTGGCGCCACGAGGAGTACTCCTCGCTGCAGGCCTCGAACACTCGCGCCGCGGCGAACGACGCCCGGAAGAAGGCGCTCAAGCAGTCCGGCAAGCGGTCGACCGACGACCAGCCGACGCCCGAGCCGATCGTGGTCGGGGGTGGCCCCATTGAGTGACACCACCGACGCCACGACCGACGCTTCCGCCGATGACGCGCCGGCGGCGCTGCCCGGTGACGGTTTGCGCGAGGGCATCGTCGACGCGCTGCGCGCCGAACTCGGCGATCAGTTGCTCGACACGCATCTCGTGCCCCAGACCGACCTCTGGGTCCGCGTCACGGCCGAGGTCTGGCAGCAGACGGGCGCCGTCCTGAAGAGTCAGGGCTTCGACTACTTCTGCTTCCTCTCGGCGATCGACTGGATGCCGTCGCCATACGGCGACGGCGAAGACGACCCGTCCGCTGCCGACGAGGACGACGAACCCGCCGAGATGACGTCGGGCTACACGGGCGGCGACACACGGTTCCAGGTGTTCGCCCGCCTCACCGATCTGCGCCGCCACGTGGGCGTCACCATCAAGGTCGACGTGCCCGAGTCGATGACGCTCGACACGTGGTTGCCGACCTTCGCCGGAGCGAACTGGCACGAGCGCGAGACCCACGAGATGTTCGGCATCACGTTCGAAGGCCACCCCGACATGCGCAATCTGTACCTGCCCGGCGAGTTCGAGGGGTACCCGCTCCGGAAGGACTTCCCGCTGCTCGCCCGGATGATCAAGCCCTGGCCCGGCATCGTCGACGTCGAACCGATGCCCGCCGACGATACTGACGACGACGCGGAAGGTGGTGACGGCTCATGACGATGCTCAACGAACGTCAGCAGCTGTCGTACATCGCAGCCCAGGCCGCCGACGCGCGCCTCAACGTCGAACTCGAAACCGATGGCATGACCCTCAACATCGGTCCGCAGCACCCGGCCACCCACGGCACGTTGCGCATCATCGCCCGGCTCGACGGCGAGCAGGTCGTGTGGGCCGAGCCCGTGCCCGGCTACATGCACCGTGGCTACGAGAAGCTCACCGAGGTGCGCACGTTCCCGCAGGTCACGACGCTGATCAACCGGATCGACTGGCTCGGCAGCTTCGCCAACGAGGTGCCGTTCATCCTCGCCGCCGAACAGCTGATGGAGATCGAGGCGCCGCCGCGTGCCCAGTACATCCGCACGATCCTGTTCGAGCTGTCGCGGATCGCGAACATCGGTCTGTTCCTCGGCGACCTCGGCGTGCAGATGGGCGCCGTCACCCCGGCGTTCTTCGGGTTCCGCGACCGCGAGTACGTGCTCAACCTGATCGAGGGCGCCACCGGCGGTCGGTTCCACCCGAACTTCGACCGCATCGGTGGGCTCAAGGACGACCTGCCGAAGGGCTGGATCAACGAGACCAAGCAGGTCATGAAGCGGCTCCGCGGCTTCTGCGACGAGATCGAGGACCTGCTGTTCGGCAACGAGATCTTCCAGAGCCGCACGCGCGGCATCGGCGTCATCCCCGCCGAGGTCGCCAAGTCGTACGGCCTGTCGGGTGCGAACCTGCGAGCCTCGGGCGTCGACTGGGATCTGCGACGCGACCAGGTGCTGCCGATGGCCTGGGACAAGGCCGACTTCAAGGTCTGGACCCACCCCGACGGCGACTCGTGGGCGCGCTGCTGGGTGCGCCTCCAGGAGACGCGCGAGGCGACCAAGATCGTCGACCAGCTGATCGACGACCTCCCCGCCGGTCCGATCATGGCCAAGGTGCCCCGCATCATCAAGGTGCCCGAGGGCGAGGCCTGGGTCTCGACCGAGAACCCGCTCGGCGAGATGGGCTACTACGTGATCAGCAAGGGCGATCTCGGCCCGTTCCGCGTCAAGATCCGATCGGCCAGCTTCAACAACATCTCGATCACCCCGTGGGTGCTCAAGGGTGTCTACGTGCCCGACATCATCACCATCCTGGCCAGCCTGTACTTCATCCTCGGAGACATCGACCGGTGACATCCCTGCTTGCTGTTGAGGTCCCGTACTGGGGACAGTCGCTGTTGCGCGTCCTGGGTGGCATCGTCGCGGTGCTCCTGCCCGCCGGCACGATCGTCTACGTCTTCTTGTTCAAGATGATGTCGTTCATGCAGAGCCGGCTCGGCCCGATGGAGGCCGGCCCCTACGGCTCGATGCAGCTGCTGGCCGAGGTCGGCAAGTGGCTCCAGAAGGAAGACATCATCCCGGAGAACGCCGACCGGGTGACCTTCAAGATGGCGCCGCTCATCGTGCTCGTGTCGACGTTCCTCCTGGTCGTCGTGGTGCCGTTCGGCCCCGACGCCTTGATGACCGACTTCCAGGCCGGTATCTACTACGCGCTCGCCATCGGCTCGGTGTCGGTGATCGGCATCCTCGTCGCCGGCTGGTCGAGTGCCAACAAGTACTCGTTGCTCGGCGGTCTGCGCGCCGCCGGCCAGCTGATCGCCTACGAGCTGCCGATGGTGCTCGCCGCGGTCGGCGTGGTCATCCAGGCCGGCTCGATGAACCTGCAGCAGATCGTCGTCGCCCAGAACACCTACGAGATCTTCGGGCTCGACTGGATCGGGATGCCGTTCGTCATCACCCAGTGCGTCGGCTTCGTGATCTTCATGATCGCCGTCCAGGCCGAGCTGACCCAGCCGCCGTTCGACATGCCGATCGCCGAATCCGAACTCGTCTCGGGCTACATGACCGAGTACTCCGGGTTCCGCTTCCTCACCTTCTTCATCGCCGAGTTCGCCACCGCCGGCGTGTTCGCCTTCATCGCCTCCGTGCTGTTCCTCGGCGGATGGGGCGTCCCGTTCAGCTGGTTCGGATGGGACACGGTCGACTCGGTCGACAACTGGATGAACGTCGTCGGCCCGATCATCATGCTCACGAAGATGATGCTGCTCGTCGGCATCATCATGTGGGTCCGGTTCACGTACCCACGCTTCCGCGAAGATCAGCTCCAGCAGTTCGCGTGGAAGGTCCTGATCCCGGTGTCGATCCTGAACATCGGTGTCACCGCAATCCTCAAGGTCGCCGTCTAATGCCTTCGAAGCCGAAAGTTCCGGGCCTGATCAAGGGTCTCGGCATCACCATGGGAACCATGTTCCGCACCGCGAAAGACGGTGCGGCCACGGTCCAATACCCCCACGCCAAGGAGACCCCGCCCACCCGCGCCCGCGGGGTCATCGCGCTCCACGAGGGCAACTGCACGGCGTGCATGCTGTGCTCGCGCTCGTGCCCCGATTGGTGCATCTACATCGAGGCCCACAAGCAGCTCGCGCCGCCGCGCCGCGCCGGCGGCAAGCCGCGTCAGGTCAACCACCTCGACCGTTTCGACATCGACTACGCGCTGTGCATGTACTGCGGCATCTGTGTCGAGGTGTGCCCCTTCGACGCCCTGTTCTGGAGCCCGGAGTACGAGTACTCCGAGCCCCGCATCGCCGACCTGCTCCACGACAAGGAGAAGCTCGGTGAGTGGATGGAGACGGTGCCCGAGGCACCCGAACTCGAGGCGGGGGCGGCCAAGAAATGACCGCCCTGTTCGCGTCCGACCACGGGGTCAACGTGGCCCAGAACGTCGGGTTCTACATCATCGCCGCGGCGATGCTGTGGGGCGCGTTCCGGGTCGTCACGACCCGCAACGTCGTCCACGCCGCGCTCTGGCTCGTCGTGGTGCTCGGTGGGATCGCCGCGCAGTACATCCTCGCCGCGGCCGAGTTCGTCGCCATCTCGCAGGTGCTCGTCTACATCGGCGCCGTGATGGTGCTGTTCCTGTTCGGCATCATGCTCACCCGCGCCACGATCGGTGAAGAGACCGACGTCAACAACCAGGGATGGGCGATCGGGATCCCGGTCGGGCTGCTGATGTTCGGCGTGCTCGCCTACGTGACCCTCGACTTCACCGAAGATGCGACGCTCCCCGAGCCCACCGACGAACAGATCACCGGCGCCACGATGGCGATCTCCGACGCCTACCTCGGTGACTACCTCGTGCCCCTGATCGCCGTCTCGTTCGTCCTGCTCGCCGCCGCCATCGGCGCCATCGTGCTGGCCAGGAAGGACTGACCGATGTACGCGTTCAACTTCCTACTGCTCAGTGCCGCCCTGTTCTCGTTCGGGATCTACGGCGTCATCGCCCGCAAGAACGCGGTGATGGTCCTGATGTCGATCGAACTCATCTTGAACTCGGTCAATCTCAACCTCGTCGCGTTCGCATTGATGAACAACTCGATCGACGGGCACGTGTTCGCGCTGTTCGTGATCGCCATCGCCGCGGCCGAGGTCGGTGTGGGCCTGGCGATGGTGCTGATGATCTACCGCAACCGCCGTTCGATCGCGCTCGATGAACTCTCGGAGATGAAGGGATGAGCCAACCCTCCATGTTGCTCGCCGCAGAAGAATCCGGCCACGCGATCGGCGAAGCGAGCGGGTGGTTCCTCGAGAACGCCTGGCTGATCCCGGTCATCCCCGCCGTCGCCTTCTTCCTCATCCTGTTCTTCGGCAAGAAGCTGCCCCGTGGTGGCAGCGAGTTCGGCCTCGCCGCCATGCTCGGATCGCTCGTCATCGCCGCCGGCGCGACCTGGCAGTGGATCTCGTCCACCACCAGCCACTACGACGAGGCCGGCAACTACGAGGTCGAGCCGGTGATCCGCGAGATCGTCTGGTGGCAGTCCGGCCCCTACGAGTTCGGGCTCGGACAGCACATCGACGGTCTTGCGATCATGGCGCTGCTGCTCGTCGCGTTCATCTCGACCCTGGTGCAGCTGTACTCGACCGAGTACGTCAACGGCGACCGCCGCTACACCCACTACTTCGCGGCCCTGACCTTGTTCTCCTCAGGCATGCTCGCCATGGTGCTCGCACCCGACATGGTGCAGCTGATCCTCGGCTGGGAGATCATGGGCCTCTGCTCGTTCATGCTCATCGGCCACTGGTGGGAAGAGCAGGCCAACAGCAAGGCCGCCCTCAAGGCGTTCTTCACCGTCCGTGTCGGCGACATGGGCCTGCTCGTCGGCACCGCCATGCTGCTCGCGATCTTCGGCACGCTCCAGATCTCGGAGATCAACGCGCTGGCCGCCGCCGGTGAGTTCGACAGCCAGAACATGCTGATGTGGACCGCGGTGGCGTTGTTCATCGCCTGTATCGGCAAGTCCGGCCAGTTCCCGCTCCACACGTGGCTCCCCGACGCCATGGCCGGCCCGACCCCGGTCTCGTCGCTGCTGCACTCCTCGACGATGGTCGTCGCCGGTGTCTTCCTCGTGGCCCGCATCTATCCGGTCTTCCACGTCGGACTCGACATCAACGCGGCCGGACAATCGGTCAACCTGATCGCCGCGATCGGTGGCATCACCCTGCTCGTGGCCGCCGCGCTGGCGTTCGTGCAGAACGACATCAAGAAGGTGCTCGCGTACTCGACCGTGTCCCAGCTCGGCTACATGATGATGGGACTCGGCGTCGGCGCCTGGACCGGTGCGGTGTTCCACATCTTCACCCACGCCTTCTTCAAGTGCTGCCTGTTCCTCGCTGCCGGCTCGATCAGCCACACGGCCGCCCACCACAGCTTCGACATGAAGAAGGACATGGGCGGCATCTGGAAGAAGATGCCGGTCACCTTCGGCGCCTGGATGGTCTCGACCGCGGCACTGATGGGCATCCCCTTCACCGCCGGCTTCTTCTCGAAGGACGAGATCATCGACTCGGCGAAGCACTTCGAGTACACGTGGTTCTACTACGCCGGCATCATCGGTGCGTTCATGACCGCGGCGTACATGACCCGGGCGACGTACCTCACCTTCTTCGGCAAGCCACGCGGTGCCGCCGCCCATTACATGGGGGTCGAACACGACACCCACGGCGAGGTGCACGAGCACTCCGCCCACCCCGACGAGGCCGAGCACGCCGACGGACACATCCCCGATCACACCGTCGACGCGCACGACGATCACGGTCACGACGACGATCACGCGCATGACGGGCACGCGACGCACGGGCGACCGTTGCCGTTCGCCCCGTTCGACTCGCCGTGGAAGATCACCGCCCCGCTGATCATCCTCGCGGCGCTCGCCGTCGGCGCCGGCTACCTCAACGCGCCGGCGCTCAAGATCTACTGGTTCGAGCACCAGACCGAATCGTCGATCGGTCTCCCGATCGACCACGGCGACGACCACGGTGGCGAAGAGACCGAGGAACCCCACGGCGACGAGGAGGCACTCGTCGTCTCCGAGGTCGCAGCCGGCGCCAACGGACCCTTCGCGTCCGCGGCGGAGGGCGGCGACCACAGCTATGAGCCGTCCGGGCCGTACGCCGTGCCGGCACCGCCGGTGTTCACGTGGGCCAACGCGGCACCGGGTCTGATCCTCGTCGCGCTCGGCATCCTGGTGAGCTGGTTCGCGAGCCTCGCCGTCTTCGCTCGCCGCAAGAACCCGTTCTCGCCGTTCGTCGGGCTCACGACCCGGAGCAGGCCGATCGGCGCGCTGCACTCGTTCCTCGTGAACAAGCTGTACCTCGACCACCTCTACGAGAAGGTCATCGTGCGAGCGGTCGCTCACCCGATCGCCAAGGCGGCCTACTGGTTCAACCAGAACGTCATCGACGGCATCGTCAACACCGTCGGTACCGTCACCCGCCGCCTGGGCGGCTGGGTCTACCGCAACATCGACCAACGGGTGGTCGACGGTGCGGTCAACGCATCGGGCACCGCCGCTTCCGAGAGCGGCCACGCCCTGCAACCCGTCCAGTCCGGCAAGGTCAACCAGTACGGCGCGCTGCTGTTCGGCGCCGCCGGTATCGGTGCCATCCTCCTGATCATCCTCAACGGCTAAGGCAGTTTCGACAGATGGATCCTTTCAAGAACAACGAACTCCTCACCATCGGCACCTTCCTGCCGCTGGTGGGCGTGGTGATCATGATGTTCATCTCCGCAGCCGAAGAGCAGCTGCACAAGATGATCGCGATCGTCACCGCCGGTGCCACGTTGGTGGTGGGCATCATCACCCTGCTGCAGTACGACTACGACGCGAGCGGACAGCTCCAGTTCGTGGTGAACGAGGAGTGGATCTCGGTGATCAACTCCAACTACAACATCGGCCTCGACGGCATCAGCCTGCCGCTGTACTTCCTGTCGATGGTCGTGACGTTCCTCGTCGCGCTCTACACGTACGACAACATGCCCGACGCGGGCAGCCCGAAGATGTTCCTGATGCTGATGCTGATCCTGCAGGTCGGCATGGCCGGGTCGTTCATCGCCCAGGACCTGATCCTGTTCTTCGTCTTCTTCGAGATCGTGCTGCTGCCGATGTACTTCATGATCGGCGTGTGGGGCGGCGAAGACCGCCAGTACGCGTCGCTGAAGTTCTTCCTGTACACGATGTTCGGGTCGGCGCTGATGCTCGTCGCGTTCCTGGCCATCTATTACAACACCGGCGCCGAGAGCTTCGCCTTCCAGCACTTGTACGAGGCCGGCGCCGGCATCGGCCGCAACACCCAGATCTGGATCTTCACCGGCATGTTCATCGGCTTCGCCGTCAAGGTGCCGATGTTCCCGTTCCACACCTGGCTGCCCGACGCCCACACCCAGGCACCCACCCAGGGCTCGGTCATCCTGGCAGCGATCCTGCTGAAGCTCGGTACGTACGGCTTCGTTCGCATCGCCCTGCCGATGCTGCCTCAGGGGGCCGAAGCGTGGGCACCGGTCATCGCGGTCCTCGCTGTGATCGGCATCATCTACGGTGCGCTCGGTTGCCTCGCACAGACCGACATGAAGCGGTTGATCGCATTCTCCTCGGTGGCGCACATGGGCTTCGTGATGCTCGGTATCTCGACGCTCACCGTGACGGGCATCAACGCTGCCCTGTTCGGCATGGTCGCCCACGGCCTGATCACCGGCATGCTCTTCTTCATCGCCGGCTCGGTCAAGCACCGCTACCACACCCTCGAGATCAGCCGCCTCTCGGGCATGCTCATCCAGGTGCCCAAACTCGGCTGGCTCCTCGGTTTCTCGGCGATGGCGTCACTGGGTCTGCCCGGTCTCGCCGGGTTCTGGGGTGAGTTCCCCGCCCTGCTCGCGTCGTGGAACCCCAACGATGCCATCCTCGGCGACCAGCTCGAGCTGTACCGGGTCCTCACGGTCATCGCGGCGCTCGGCACGGTGCTCGCGGCGGCCTACCTGCTGTGGCTCTACCAGCGCACCGCGTTCGGCAACCCGAGCCCCGAGTTCATGCCCGAGGCACCGGCTGCCCGCTCGCTCAGCGCCGCCGCCAACGACGAGCACCATGATCACCACGCTGCCGACGACATCCACGACGTGACCCCGCTCGAGTGGATCGCCTGGACGCCGTTCCTGGTCGCGATCGTCGTGTTCGGTGTGTACCCGCAGCTCATGTTCGAGATCATGGACCCGGCCGTCGTCGAGCTCGTCAACGTCATCGAGGCGGGCGTCGGCTGATGATCGCCACGCTCCTCGCCCAGGCGGCTGAGTGGACTCGGCCCGACATCGACTGGCACGGCATCGCGCCCGAGCTGGTCCTCGTCGTGGGCATCAACCTCGTCCTGCTCATCGATCTCTGGATCGATCAGAGCAAGAAGTGGATGATCGCATCGCTCACCGGGTTCATCATGCTCGGTGCCCTCGTGCCGGTGGTGACGCTCGCGGTCGTCGGCGACGACGTCCGCTCGATGTTCTTCGACCGGTACGTCGTCGACGACTACGCGTTGATCCTCAAGGCACTGTTCCTGCTCGTCGGATACCTCATCGTGTTGATGAGCCAGACCGAACTCGAAGAAGGCGGGTACTACCAGGGCGAGTACTACGTCATGCTGCTCGTGAGCGTGCTCGGCATGGTGGCGATGGCGTCCAGCCGAGACCTCGTCTCGATCTTCGTGTCGCTCGAACTGCTGTCGATCCCGGCCTACATGATGGCGGCGTGGCGCAAGCGCGACGTCAAGTCGAACGAGGCCGGCGTCAAGTACTACCTGCTCGGCGTGTTCGCCTCCGGAGTGCTGCTCTACGGCATGAGCTACCTCTACGGCACGACCGGCTCGACCAAGCTCACCGAGATCGGAACGGCGCTGGCAGACACCGAAGGCAGCCTGCTCGCGATGCAGGTCATCGCCGTCGCATTCGTGATCGTCGGGTTCGGCTTCAAGGTCTCGGCGGTCCCGTTCCACACGTGGGCACCGGACACCTATCAGGGCGCCCCGCTGCCCGTCACCGCGTTCTTGTCGGTGGGCTCGAAGGCGGCCGGGTTCGTCGGCCTCATGTCACTCCTGTTCGTCGGGCTCTACGCCGCCGACGGTGTGTACGAGCCGTTCATCTTCGTGCTCGCCGCACTCACCATGACGGTCGGCAACGTACTGGCGCTGCGCCAGACCAACATCGTGCGCATGCTCGCGTACTCGTCGGTCAGCCAAGGTGGCTTCATCCTCATGCCGCTGGCCGTCATCGCCTCCGGTGACGCCGCCGAGTCGGCGCTCAAGGCGGTCGTGATCTACCTGTTGATCTACGCCCTGTCGAACCTCGGGGCCTTCGCCGTGGTGATGGCGGTCAGCCGCAAGACCAAGAGCGGTGAGATCTCGTCGTTCGGTGGCCTCATCCAGTACTCGCCCGGTCTCGGCGTGCTGATGACGATCTTCGTCGCTTCGCTGACCGGTATCCCGCCGCTCGGGATCTGGATCGCGAAGCTGGCCTCGTTCCGTGCGCTGATCGACGCCGCGACCGGCATCGCCTACACGTTGGCGATCATTGCCGCGATCAACACGGTCATCTCGGCGGCCTACTACATGAAGGTGCTCCGCGAGATCTGGATGCGTCCGGTTCCGGACGGCGACACCTCCGAGATCGTCGTGCCCCAGCCCATCTGGGCCGCCCTCGGCATCTGCACCGTCGGCACGATCGTGCTCGGCTTGTTCCCCGGCCTCGTCATGCGCTTCGCCGATCTTCCCGACCTCACCGGCGCCCTCGGCGGCTGAGCGGCCAGATCGCCCGACTGCTGCGTTCCGCCTCGCCGCCGTCGGCCGAAAGGCCGACGGGGCTCATCGCGCCTTGCATTCGAACGATCTGATCCGCTCAGCTCCGCATCGGCACTTGCTCACGCACCTGTTGCCGGGTCGGACACCGTCCGTCGTAGGGTGATCTCGTGACGGAGGCGTTGGGGTTCGACGGGTTCATGGAACTCGCGCTGTACGGGGGTGACGGGTTCTACACCGGGGGTGGCAAGGCGGGTCGACGGGGTGACTTCATCACCTCGCCCGAGGTCGGGCCGCTGTTCGGCGCGGTCGTCGCCCGCTACCTCGATGCGGAATGGGAGCGGCTGGGGCGACCCGATCGCTTCACCCTGATCGACGCCGGCGCCGGCCCGGGCACGCTCGCCCGCTCCGTCCTCGCCGCCGACCTGGCGTGCCGGCACGCACTCTCCTACGTCGCCGTCGAGATCGCCGGTCATCAGCGTGACCACCATCCCGGCGGTGTCCGGTCGCTGGCCGAGCTTCCCGACGATCCGATCGACGGGGTGATCATCGCCAACGAGCTGCTCGACAACCTGCCGTTCCGCCTCGCCGTCTTCGACGGCGGCTGGCGTGAAGCCTTCGTCGTCCGGCTCCCGGACGGCCGATTGGTCGAGCAGCTCAGCGCACCGTTCGATCCGTCACCGTCGACCCTGCCGGTCCCGGCGCCGCACGGTGCTCGGGCACCGCTGCACGACCGGGCTCACGCATGGATCGATCGTGCCCGAAGTCTCGTCCGTGCCGGTTCGGTGGTCGCGATCGACTACTGCGTGCCGACCACCGCCGAACTCGCCGCCCGCCCGTGGCGCGAGTGGCTCCGCACCTATCGGGGGCACGAACGGGGCGGGCACTACCTCGCGGATCCGGGACGGCAGGACCTCACGACCGAGGTAGCGATCGACCAGCTCCCCGAGCCGGACGCCGTACGTTCGCAAGCCCAATGGCTCCAGTTGCACGGCCTCACCGAACTGGTCGAGGAGGGCAAGCGGTACTGGGCCGAGCACGCGGCGCGTCCTGATCTCGCCGCGATGCGGATGCGGAGCCGGGTCAGTGAAGCCGAGGCGCTCCTCGACCCAGCGGGACTCGGTGCCTTCAGCGTGTTGGAGTGGCGCGCCTGATCAGGCAGGCGTCAGCGTCACCGGGTGACGGACACCATCGACCGAGGTCTTGAACATGATCGTCGGGTTCGGGCCGCATGTGTAGGGCGAGTCGATGATCGGGAAGCTGTTCAACATGCCATTCGCCATGTCGCTGCCGTTGAAGGTCTGACCCATCACCGTCACCGTCACGTCCAGATTGCTGTCGGTCAGGGTCGTGGTGAGAAGCCCGTCGTCGCCGACGTAGGTGCCACCCACCGAGCCCGACGTCACACCCTCGCCGGTCTGGCCGACCACATCGAGGGTGAGCGTGAACGCAGGCGTGTACCGGAAGGTATCGGCGGTGAAGTCGAGCCGTGTCTGCCCGCTGATCGAGATCTCGACGTCACCGGCGTCGATCTGGCCCTCGATCGTGTCGTAGAAGGCGTTCATCTCGCTGTCGGAGATGACCCAGTTGCCGACCAGGCAGTCGCCGGTCGGTGCCGCGGTCGTCGTTGGCGACGGCTCGGGCAGGGTCGTCGTTGGAGCGGCCGTCGTCGGTGCAACGGTCGTCGATGCAGCGGTGGTGGGCGCCGCGGTCGACGTCGTGTCACCCGACCCGCCGCCGCTGATCGCCACGGTGGTCGTGGTCGTCGTGGTCGACTCCGGGACGGTGGTCGCGGCGTCGGTGGTACTCACCGAGTCGATCGCGGCCCCGCCGACGTCGTCGCCGTCACCGTCGTCGCCGCCGCACGCAGCGAGCGAGAGCGCCAACACGGGAACCACCATCCATCGGGACATGGCGCCCATCATGGCCCACGAATGCATCACGAGGCGAGGGATTTGTCGGTCGCGAGTTGTCGATGAACCCGGGGTCCGGCCGCGGCGCCGGATCCTGATCCCTGCCTCTGCGCCTCCGGCCTCCCCCGGGTCGCAGCCCGGCGGGGTCGAACGAGGGAGGGTCCCTGATGCGGAGACCACAGGTCGCGCGTCAGGCTGCCCGAATGGTCCTGCGCACTGCCCTCCCTCATCTGTCGCGAGTCGCCCGCCGTGATCGAACGGCTCCGCCCCACGGTGGGAGATCGACCGTTGCGGTCCTCGTCGCCGGATCACTCGTGTTGGTCGGCGGATGCGGCGGCGGCGACGACGCCGATGACCAGCCTGACACGGCTGCCGCGAGCGGCGACGACCCGGCCGACGCCTCCGGCGAGTCGGAGGATGTCGCCGACGCGTCGGACCCGGAGACCGAAGGCGGCGACGACACGACGTTCGATCCCTCCACCGTCGCGAGCTGCCTCGCCGACGCGGGATTCGAGACGTCAGCGAGTTCCGATCTGTTGTCGGAGCAGCAGCGTGCTGATCAGTTGTCGATGTTCGGTCAGATCGACAGTCTCACCTTCGACGCGGCGTCGAGCGGATTCGCGGGCGGGGTGTCGTTCTTCGAGACGGCCGCCCAAGCATCCGAGCGCGCCGAGCAGCTCGCCGATGTGGCAGAGGTCGAACGCGTCATCGGTACGGCGCTCATCAGCATTGAAGCCGGGACAGGGTACGAGGAGGCGGTTGCCGCAGCGGAGGTGTGTCTCGCCGGGTGACCGGGAGGGCGGAGGCGGCGACCGGTCGCGTCGTCGTCGGGATCGACCATGCCGGAGCGCGGCACGTTGCCTAAATTCGGCGTCCATGTCGTGCAGCGAGGCAGGATTGCGCGCCCGCCAGCTCTTCGAACGGGGCGAGCGCGCCTCGGTCGTCGCCGATCGGTTGCTGGCCGAGGGTGATCAACCGGCTCCCTGGGCAGCGCCGGTCCTGACGAGAGCCGCGCACGAGGCGGCACGTTCCGGCGAGTTCGAGCGATCGGTCGTGCTCCTGCGACGAGCGCTCGCCGTATCGACACCCACCGTCGATCTCGACCGAGTCCGTCTCGTGATCGAGCTCGGCCGTATCGAAGCGGCATCGGGTGGGGACGGACTCCGTCGATGGGAGACCGCCGCCGACCAGATCCGCGAGCTGGAAGCCGCCGATCGCGTCCGAGCCCTCGCCGACCTCGGGGAGGCGACGTACTCCTCCGGGCTGATCCCGGCGGCTCGGGACCACTTCGAGGCCGCGTACGAACTCGTCTCGGAGCCGTCCACGTCGGATCTCGTGGATGACGAAACGATGGGGCGCATTGTCGCCGGGCTCTCCACCTCTTCCCTGCTGTCCGGACGTCGCCACGCTGGAGTCGCAGCCCGCCTGACCTCCTTGCTCGACCGGCCGCCGGTCTACCCCGACGTGCCGACGCGGGCGCTGATGGCGAGCGCCGCCGGCGAGGTGGCCCTCGGTGTCGACATGTCTGCTGACGTCGTGCGCCGACTGGTCGACGGAGCCCTCGGGGCTGAACCGCTTCCTTCAACCGTGCTCCGGACGGTCTTCGAGCCCCTGGGCGCAGCGTTGTCGCTGACCGGTCGGGCGGACGAGGCCGTCGCGCTGCTCGATGCGCAGCTCGCCGACGCGCACGACCACCACGACCTCGTTGCGCACGTGAGCCTGCTCCCACTGCGCGCCCACGCCCACCTGCTGGCCGGCCGTCTGGGCGCCGCGCTGTCGGACGGAGTCGCAGCGATCGATCTCATCGAGGCTCATCCGGGCGCAACCCGTTTGGCCGATGCGCCGGCGCGCTATGTCGTGAGCGTCGCCCTGCTCGAGATGGATGAGGTGGCCGAGGCCACGGCGGTGTGCGATGTCGCGGATCATCGGGAGCGGTGGGGCGGCACCCCGATGCACGGCTGGTTCCTCGACGGTCTGGCGCGCGTCCACGCCGCTGCGCACCGCCATGACGAAGCGATCCAGGCATGGATCGAGGCGTCGAGGGCGTTCACGCTCGTCGGGGGGCGCGGGGTGATCTGCGAGTGGCGCGACGGTCTGGCCCGGTCGATGTTGGCGACGGGCGACGCGCGGGCGGCGCGCGACATCGCTGACGAACAGCTCGATGTGGCCGAGTCGTTCGGCGACCCGAGGATGCGGGCGATCGCAACGTCGACGACAGCGGCGGTCGAGCCCGATCATCGGCGCGCAGCGGATCTGCTGCGCGTCGCCTTGGAACAATTGCCCCGCACGGCGTCGCACCTGACCAGGTGCCAGCTCAGCTTGGAACGTGGCGCGCGCCTGCGGCGCGCTGGATTGCGGCGCGCCGCCCGCGAGCAGCTCGGCGCCGGCCTTGCCATCGCCTCGCGCCTCGACGCCCATCGACTGGAGCGACTCATCCGCGACGAGCTGGTCGCTGCCGGATCCGCTGGTGCTGCCGGTTCCGCCGGCGGAACCGCCTCGGGGACGGGCGGTCGGCTGACCGAGGCCGAGCAGCGAGTGGCCGCGCTGGCCGCTGACGGGCTCGGCAACGTGGAGATCGCACAGCGTTGTTCGGTGAGCCGCAAGACCGTGGAGGCACAACTCACCAGCGTCTACCGCAAGCTCGGCATCGCCGGCCGCGCCGAACTCGCGACCGTGCTCGCCCCGACGGTCGCTGACAGCTGCTGAGCGTCGAACGAACGGGGTGGGGAAGCGGAGCTGATCGGCCTCAGGCGGCGAGGACGGCGTCGAGTGCCCGAGCGGTGGCATTCGCGTAGCCGCCGCCGAACTTGATGGCGTGGACCGTCAGCGGGGCCAACTGATGGAGCGGGACGCGTGCTTCCCACCCCGGTGCCAGTGGGAACTCGTCGTCGTAGGCGACGAAGGCGGCGTCGCCGAAGCCGCCGAACAGCCGCATCATCGCCAGGTCGAACTCGCGGTGGCCGCCGTGCGCCGCAGGGTCGATCAACCAGGAGCGTCCCGATCGATCGACGATCCGGTTGCCCGCCCAGAGGTCGCCGTGGAGGCGGGCAGGAGGCTCCGCCGGGCCGCCGAACTCGGCGAGGCGCTCGATCACCAGATCGAGTCGGTCGAGGGTCGGCTCGGGCAGGGCGTTGCCATCGGCGGCGAGTCGCCGGAGCGGCATCAACCGCCGGTCGCGGTAGAACTCGACCCACGAGTCGCACGGGTCGTTCGGCAGCGCTCGGCTGCCGGTCGTGCGGCGATCGGTACGTCCGAAGCTCGGCAGTCCGGTTCGGTGGAGTCGAGCGAGCGAGCGCCCGAATGCGGCCTCGTCGTCGGGACGGCCGCCTTCGTCGATCCACTCGAGCGCCAGGAACGCCGGAGCGCCGCCCTCATCGTCACCGCCGACATCGTCACCCCCGTCGGACACGGCCAGCACCTCCGGCACCGGCAGCTCGCCCGGCTCGCGCAGCCAACGGAGTCCCTCGGCCTCGGTCGAGAAGAAGGCGGCCGGAGGGTCCCGATGCGTCTTCGCGAACACGGTCCGCCCGTCCGACAGCGTCACCCGATACGACTCGGCGACATCGCCGCCTCCGAGCCGTGCCATTTCCACGACCTCGCTCCGGAATGCGGTTCCCAGGGCGTCCCTCACACGCTCACCGTACGGGCGGACAGGGCCGACCTCAACGGCGCGCCCCGATCCGCGGCGTACGTGGCACACTCCTTCCGTGAGTCGTGATCTGCCCGCACTGCCGCCCGAACGCGGGATGTTCGCCAACCGAACCCTGAATCTGCGGTCGGTCGAGGCGATCGGGTACGACATGGACTACACCCTGATCCCGTATCGCACGGAAGAGTGGGAGGCGGCGGCGTTCGCCCACGCGGGGATCGAACTCGGTCGCCACGGCGTCAAGGTCGAGGGCCTGACGTTCGAGCCCGACGCCTACATACAGGGCCTCGTCATCGACCTCGATCTCGGCAATCTGCTCAAGGCGACGCGATTCGGGTACGTGATCCAGGGCACGCACGGCACCACCAAATTGTCGTTCGACGAGTTGCGCCGTGCCTACTCCGACGTCGTGGTCGATCTGGCCGAACCGCGTTTCCGTTTCCTCAACACCTTGTTCTCGATCTCGGAGGCGTCGCTGTACGCCCAGCTCGTCGATCGCCTCGACGCCGGCGAGCTGATGAGCACCGATCGGCACGCGCCGATGGGGTACGACGAGCTGTATCGACTGGTATCGGGATCGATCGACAAGGTGCACCAGACCGGTGCGCTCAAGTCGGAGATCATCAGCAACCCGGATCGGTTCTGTTCCCTCGACGACGAAACCGCCCGCACCCTGCTCGATCAACGTCTGGCCGGCAAACGACTCCTACTCATCACGAACAGCGAGTGGACCTACACCCAGCCGATGATGCGCTACGCGTTCGATCGGGCGGTCGCCGACGAGATCGCCGGCGGCACGTGGCGCGACCTGTTCGACATCGTCGTCGTGGCTGCGGCGAAGCCGCTGTTCTTCGAGGCGAACGTCGGATCGTTCCGGATGGTCGATCCCGACCGCGGGTTGTTCATCCCGCACCACGGCCCCTACGCGGTGGGCGAGGTGTACCACGGTGGGTGCGCCGCCGTCGTCGAGCAGAGTCTCGACCTGGTGGGCGATCAGATCCTGTACGTCGGCGACCACCTGTTCGGCGACGTCCACGTGACGAAGTCGCTCGTCCGATGGCGGACTGCGCTGATCCTGCGCGAGATCGAAGCCGAGATTCTCGACGCCGTGGGGTTCGCCGACGACGAGGCCGTGCTGCGCGACATGATGCTGTCGAAGGTCGACCTCGAGACCCGACTCTCGCAGGCCCGTCTCGACGCCGTTCGCGCCGGATCGCGTCGCTCGGACGACATCGATCGGCTCTACGGCGAGATCGCCCGGCTCGACGAGAAGATCACACCGTTGGCGATCCGCTCGGGTTCGCTCGGCAACGGGACCTGGGGGCCGCTGATGCGTGCCGGCAACGATAAGAGCCTGTTCGCCCGACAGGTGGAGAAGTACGCCGACGTCTACACGAGCCGCGTCGCCAACTTCGGCTCCCGCACCCCCTTCGCCTACCTCCGAGCCGCCCGAACCAACCTCCCCCACGACACCCCCGCCTGAAGTCCGCCGGGTCGGTTGAGGTCAGACCCCAACCGACACGTCGGTTGGGGTCTGACCTCATCCGACGGCGCCAGCTGATCGGCGATGAAGCGCAGTATCCGCTCGACGGCCGGGTCGTTCGCCAGGCGATCTTCTGCTCGCCGCCGTGCAAGCGTGTTGGCGTTGGTGCTGCGACCGGTGCCACGAAGTTCGGCGAGAGCGGCCGGATCGATGCCGGGAATCCCGTCGAGGAGGTGGATGACGGTCCGATCGAGTCGGGCGGTCAGCACCTGATCTTCGAGATCGAGCGCCACGACACCGATCGCCAGATCGATGAGTTGTCGCAGCGTGCCGACCGGGTCGGCGCCCTCGCGCACAAGGTCGGCCATTCCCTGGACCTCGTGGAACGTTCGCATCGCTTCCGGTCCACCCAGCATGCCGTCGAGCAGGGTCGTGTCGAGGAGCGGCGGGGCGGAGCGCAGCCTGAGGTACGTCCGGTAGCTCGACCATCGGTACTGGTCGATCGAGCGAACGCCGACGACGTCGATCTGGTGGATGTACCTGAACGCAGCGAGCAGATACGCATCGGTCGTCACCGGAATCGCATGGAAGCGGCCGCGGAACAGCGGACCGTCGCGACCGAGGCGTCGGTTGGTCTCCTGGGCGAATCGGCCTGCGACCTACTGCATGACGGGCGAAATCGTTCCCGGCTCGGTACGGAGGAGCAGGTGGTAGTGGTTTCCCATCAGGCAGTAGGCGAGCACTGCGGCGCCGAACCGCTCGTGTGCAGCCCCGAGCTGCCGGCCGAACTCAAGGCGGGCATCGTCGTCGAAGAACACCGTGCCTCGATCGACTCCTCGATTCATGACGTGGTGAACCCCACCCGGCGCGTCGACCCGAACCCTGCGACTCATCCCGCCACCATGACGAAGGGTGCAACAGAGTTGCGGATGTCGGATGAGGTCAGACCCCAACCGACATGTCAGTCGGTGGTGGGTGCGAGGTTGTTGGTCGGTTGGGGTCTGACCTCATCCGACGCTCCGGGTTCTGCGTCGGTCGGTCGTGGTCTGACATCAACCGACCGGACGTCCGTGGGGATCCTCGACGAGGCCTGCTCTACGATGGCCGACATGAGCGAGGGGAACCAGCAATCGATCGAAGCGTTGTCGGCGGAGCACCGGATGTTCCCGCCGCCGGAGTCGTTCGCGGCGCAGACGCTGACCAACGACGGGTCGCTCTACGACGAGGCGGCTGCCGACCACGAGGGCTTCTGGGCCCGCCAGGCGAGCGAACTCGTCGAATGGTCGAAGCCGTGGGACACCGTGCTCGAGTGGGAGCTGCCGTACTCGAAGTGGTTCCTCGGCGGGGAACTCAACGTGGCCGCGAACTGTCTCGATCGCCACGTCGCAGCGGGCCTGGGAGACCGCATCGCGATCCATTGGGAGGGCGAGCCGGGCGACACCCGCACCATCACCTACGCCGAGCTGCTGAGCGAGGTCTCGAAGTTCGCGAACGTGCTGACCGGTCTCGGAGTCCGCAAGGGCGACCGGGTCATGATCTACCTCCCGATGATCCCTGAGGCGGCCGTCGCCATGTTGGCGTGCGCGCGCATCGGTGCACCGCACTCGGTGGTGTTCGGTGGGTTCTCATCGCAGTCGCTCGCGGACCGGATCGACGACGCCGAAGCGAAGGTCGTCATCACCGCCGACGGCGGCTATCGGCGCGGGTCGGTCTTCCCGCTCAAGCCCGCCGCCGACGAGGCGATCGACAAGACGTCGACGATCGAGCACGTCGTCGTCGTGCAGCGTGGCGGGAACGACGTCACCATGGTCGACGGTCGCGACCACTGGTACCACGAGCTGATGGCCGACGCCTCCGACGACTGCCCGGCGGTGCCCCACGACAGCGAGGACCTGCTCTTCCTGCTCTACACCTCGGGCACGACCGGCAAGCCGAAGGGCATCATGCACACGATGGGTGGCTACCTCACCCACACCACCTACACGCACAAGTACGTGTTCGACCTGCACCCCGAGACCGACGTGTTCTGGTGCACAGCGGACGTCGGCTGGATCACCGGCCACAGCTACATCGTCTACGGCCCGATGTCGAACGGGTGCACGCAGGTGATGTACGAGGGTGTGCCCAACTTCCCCGGCAACGACCGGTTCTGGGAGATCGTCGCGAAGTACAAGGTGACCAAGTTCTACACCGCCCCGACCGCCATCCGGACCTTCATGAAGTGGGGTGCGGAGGAGCCGGCCAAGCACGACCTGTCGTCGCTGCAACTGCTCGGCACCGTCGGCGAACCGATCAATCCCGAGGCGTGGATGTGGTACCACGAACACATCGGTGGTGGACGTTGCCCGATCGTCGACACGTGGTGGCAGACCGAGACGGGCGGCATCATGATCAGTCCGCTGCCCGGTGTCACGACCACCAAGCCCGGATCGGCGACCTACCCGTTGCCTGGCGTCGAGGCCGAACTGATCGACGACGACGCCAATCCGGTCGAGCGCGGCGGCGGCTACCTCACCCTCACCAAGCCGTGGCCGGGCATGCTGCGCGGCATCTGGGGCGACCCGAAGCGGTACGTCGACACGTACTGGGGGCGATTCGAGGGCCGCTACTTCGCCGGTGACGGCGCCAAGATCGACGACGACGGCTACCTCTGGGTCCTCGGACGGGTCGACGACGTCATGAACGTCTCGGGGCACCGCATCTCGACCGCCGAGGTCGAGTCCGCGCTCGTGTCGCACCCCTCGGTTGCCGAGGCGGCCGTCGTGGGCGCCACCGATGCCACCACCGGCCAAGCCGTGATGGCCTACGTGATCCTGCGCAGCGGCGCCGCCGAGGTGACACCGGAGCAGCTCCGCTCCCACGTCGCCGCGGAGATCGGCGCAATCGCCAAGCCGAAGGCGATCTTCATCACGCCCGACCTTCCCAAGACCCGGTCGGGCAAGATCATGCGGCGCCTCCTCCGCGATGTCGCGGAAGGCCGTAATCTTGGTGACACGACCACGCTCGCCGACGCGTCCGTCGTCGACGAACTGCAGCGCAGGGCCACCGAAACACCTTCCGACGAATGACACACGTATGACCGACCCCGGCGCCGCCGAACCCGAACCCGACGACACCGCCGAACCGGCGTCGGAGCTGGGCAAGGTGCTGGGTCGGCTCAAGCGTGACGGCAGCGATGCCGATGAACCCCCCGTGAGCAGCGATGCACGTACGCGCATGAGCTGGAGTTCGGTGACCGAAGCCGATCCCGACACGCAGCGCGCAGGGGACGACTCGCCGTCGGCGCCGCCTCCCGGACCGGGGACAGCGGGATCTCCGGAGTCATCGTTCCGATTCGATCTCGGCGGCGCTCTGGCCAAGTTCGGCGGCCGGGCGCCGAGCTCGGGAGCGGCCCCCGTCGCCGACGAGCCTGCGTCGGTGCCCGACGCCGAGCCCGAGGCCACGACCGCCGCCCCGCTCGACCAACCGCCACCGGCGTCACCTGCGCCCGAGACCACCGCCCCGACGTCATCGCCGCCGCCACCGCCCCCGATGGTCGCGCCGGCCACTCCGCCGCCCACGAACGGCGTGGCCCCGGTCACTCCGCCGCCGGTGAACGACGCTGCCCCGGTCACTCCGCCGCCGGTGAACGATCCGGCCCCGGTCACTCCGCCGCCGGTGAACGACCCGGGCGCGGTCACTCCGCCGCCGGTGAACGACGCGGGCGCGGTCACTCCGCCGCCGCCGGTGAACGACGCTGCCCCGGTCACTCCGCCGCCGCCGGTGAACGACGCTGCGCCTCCTGCGGGTCCTGGCCCGTTGCCACGACGCGACGAACCCGTCACCGGCGGCCTGCCACGCCGGAGCGCGCCGGCGCCGCTGCCAGCCGATCAGCTCCCTCGGCGGCGGCCACCCGTCCCACCTCCGGCCGACGATCCGCCGCAGCGTCACGCACCCGGGCCGGCCGACGAGTTGCCGCAGCGTCACGCATCCGGGCCGGTCGACGACTTGCCGCAGCGTCATGCACCCGGGCCGGTCGACGACTTGCCGCGCCGGCGCGGCGACGACGGTCCGACTGGAACACCGCCGGACGCCACCACGTCGCCGTCGACGTCTGACCGACCGGCTCCATCGGCGTTCGATCAATCCGTCTTCGACACGGCGAACCCGGCGCCGAGCCTGCCCCGCAATCCACAGCGCACGCCGTCGGATCAACCGTCCGCTCCGGTCCTGCCCGTGGCCACGACAGCAGCCTTGCCCACATTGCCGCCATCGAATCCAGCCGCTCCGCCGCCCGTCATCGACGACCCGGTCACCCCGAGCGGTCCCGACGTGCACGCGGTTCGATCGTTCGAGCTGAAGGCCCAGCGACAGAAGCGCAAGAGTCGCTTGGTCGGTGTGACCTTCCTGGCCGTCGTGCTGATCGCTGGGGTGGTTGCCGCGGGGTTGTTGTTCGGGCGCGACTGGCTGTTTGCGACCGAATGGCACGAGGACCTGATCCCGATCGTCGATGAGATCCAGCTCGACGGCGGCGCCGAGTTCAGCGAACCGGTTCCGCTGGAGGAACTGGCCGGAGGTGACTATGCGACGGCCGCGCTCGACGCGACGTTCGGCGATGACTGGGCAGCATCCTTCCCGCAGTGGCGCGCGCTGGGTGTGGCAAGCGGACCGGTCGACTCGCCGGCGCTCGTCGATGCCGTCGTCGCGTGGCGTCCGGCGGTCTACGACGCCGACGCCGACGTGATCTATCGCGCCTCGACTCCGACCGACTCCGGCAGCGACGCGAGTACCGGCAGCGACGCGAGCACCGGCAGTGTGGACGCCGTCGATGTATCCGACTCGACGACGATGTCGATGGACGACGCGCTGCGCTTTGCGCTGCTCCAGGCGTTCGACGACCAACGCGGCATCGAGGCCATGACGGCGGAGGGCCCGACGGGCCTCACCGGCACGTCCTCCGCACAGCAGATCGCAGCCAGCGCCGTCGACCGCGCGCTGCTCATCGGATCGACCGATGTCCCGGCGGTCGACAGCGACCTGGCGGTCGCGCTGCCGCTTCTGTACGAGATGATCGCCGTCGACGTGTTCGGCGAGCCGATCCTCGACCAGGCGGATCTCGATTCCGACCCCCAGTTCGGCGACGAGTACCCCGACGAGATCCTCGACGCGCTCGTCACCGAACATCCTCGCGCGACGCTCGGCGACCTGCCCGAGGGAGCCGAAGCGATCGGCGAGCCGGTGGCGCTCGGGCCAGATGCCTGGGCGCTGGTGTGGCAGAACCGACTGCCCGATCCGACCACCCTGCGGCTCAGGGCACTGGTCACCGCCGATGTCTACCAACCCTATGTCCAGGGCGACCAGGGTTGCGTCGCCGCAGCGTTCGAGACGCCGTCCGACATCAACGCCGGGGAGGTCGTCACGGCGTTGACCGCCTGGGCGACGTCGGCTCCGCTCGAGGCCGCACCGACGATCTCGATCTCGACCACCGATCCGGCCCGGGTGCAGTTCACCGCGTGCGACCCGGGGGCGTCGGCCGAGCAATCGGTCGCCCCGTCGACCGTGACCGGCCTCATCGGCCGCCAACTCGACCAACTCGGCTGATCGTTCGCGCGAACCTCCCGGCCCGACGCGTTCGACGGCGGCGGGCTGTCAGTCGCGGAAGTTCTGGAACTGCAGCGAGATCCCGAGATCCTGCTCCTTGAGGATCTGGATCGTCTGTTGGAGTGCGTCGCGCTTCTTGCTGGTGACGCGGACCGTCTCGCCCTGCGTCTGGCTCTGGGTGCCCTTGGGCGCCTCGGCCTTGATGATCTTGTTGATCTCCTTGGCCTTGTCGGACGAGATACCGACCTTGATGGTCGCGACCTGACGAACCGTGTTCTGCGTCGCCTCCTGGACGTCGCCGTACTCGAGGCCCCGGAGCGACACGCCTCGCTTGACGAGCTTTTCTTCGACCACGGTCCGCAACGCGTCGAGGCGGTCCTCGCTCGACGTGTGCATCGTGATGACGAGCTCGTTCAGCTCGATCGTCGAGTTGGTGTTCTTGAAGTCGAATCGGTTCGCGATCTCGCGTTGGGCCTGGTCGACGGCGTTGCGGACCTCTTGACGATCGACTTCGGAGACGACATCGAAACTGGGCATGGATTCGAGGTTACCCCTGCGTCTTTCCAGGTCGAGGCCGGTACGCTGCCCGTTCGACAATTTGGGTCGGTGCCCGAGTGGCCAAAGGGAACGGGCTGTAAACCCGTCGGCATTGCCTTCGAAGGTTCGAATCCTTCCCGGCCCACCAGATCGCACGGCGAGTCCGGACGATCGAACCCCGAAACGGCGTCGCTCCACCACGGTGGGGCGACGCCGTTCAGCGTTCCGCCGTCGAACGCGACAGGCCTGCGGCCAGCGCCGCGATGCGGGGGCCGATCAGCGGGGCGTGGCGAGCCTCGGTCGCCGCTCGTTCGAGGTACGACCGGGCCGAGACGTCGTGACCGAGCGTCGCGGACAACCCGGCCAGGGTGAGCGACACCGGCCCCCATGTCGCACCACCGCCGCCGAAGCAGCTGAGGACGACCCACTGACGGTCGTAGGGCTCGACGAGGGGGAACAGCACGCCGGCAGCCGATCGGTCGTCGAGCCGCGTCGCCGCGTGGCCCAGCACGTTCAGCCCGAGGAACCGGTTCGTGTCGACGGGCAGGTTGTCGACACCGGCGTCGGTGAACCAGTGGAGCTGCTCGCCGGCGAGCCGGTCGTCGCCCGCCTCCGCGGCGCACAGGGCGAGGACGGCACGGAACGTGGGGATGTGAGGCTGGGTGTCGACCGCCGAGCGCAGCACGTCGAGCACCTCGCCGCCCCGTCCCTGATGCAGACGGATCGCCACGAGATTGACCGCACGGCAGATGTGCGCCTCGACGAACGAGGTGCGCTCGGCGAGCGCGGCGGCGGAGCGGGCGTCGGCACGGTCGGCGTCGCCGGCGATCAGGTCGAGCACGGCGTCCCAGGTCCGCACCGCCCAGATCCAGTACGGGTCCGGATATTGCGACAGGATCGTGCCGGCGTCGGCGAGCGCCCGACGCGCGTCCTCCGGTCGATTGGATCGGATCAGGTCTTCGCATCGGTACACCTGTGCGGCGATGCGGGCTTCGGGATCGAGACGGTGCTCGGGGAACTGCGCGATCCGGTCGAGGTCCGCCAGGCGGTCAGGCAGCTCGAGCGGCCCGAGGCGGGCATACCGGTACGCGAGGAGCGCGTGGGCATGGGTGGAGATGTCGGGAGGGTCGAGCCGCTCTGCGCGTTCGACCGCCGAGCGGAGCAGCTGGTTGCGGGCCTCGTGCTGATCGGTGAGCAGCATCGCAATCGCCAGTTCTCGCTCGAGGTCGCAGTGCAATGCGTCGAGGACCGGATCGACGTCCTCGTGGCGGACGACGTGGTCCACCGCGGCGCGGAGCAGCTGCAGTCGCAGGCCGTCGTCGCCGCCGATAGCGCCGCGCCCGGCGCGTCCCACGAGGTGCAACACCGCCCGGGCGTGCACGATCGGATCATCGTGCCGGCGGGCGAGGTCGACCGCAGCGAGCAGATCGTCGCTCGCCGTGGTCGCGTTGCCGGCGCAGAGCTCGGCTCGTCCGAGCCCGACGAGGGCGCGTGCGCGTTCAGCGTGCGTGTCGGCGGTTCGGACGGCGACGCGGAACAGATCTCTGGCGTGTGTCCACGCGCCGACGGCGAGGCCGCGCGAGCCGGCGATCATCGCGTGGGCGTGCGCTCGCCGGTCGGACGCCAGATCGAAGTGGCGTGCGATGTCGGCGTGCTCGTTCGGACGGACGGTGACGAGGGCCTCAGCGACAGCGAGGTGCGTCTGGCGGCGGGCCATCGGGCCGATCGAGTCGGTCACGATCTCCCGGGTGAGTGCGTGCGAGAACGACGCCGTCGACGAGTCCGCGTCGACGACGAGGAATCCTCGAGCGACCAGCTCGTCGAGCCCGGCGGCGGTGTCGACGCTGGCGCGGCCGGTCGCTTCGGTCACGACGTCGAGTTCGACCGACTGCCCGATCACCGAGGCGACGCGTAACAGGGTGGCGAGGTCGTCGTCGAGGGTCGACACGCGATGGTTCAGCCACTCTCGAATCGCCGCCGGAACGTCTGCCAGGTCGATCCGACCGGTCGCCGCCGCGGCCCGGGTCAGCTCACTCGCATAGAGCGGTAGGCCACCGGTGCGATGATGCAACAGATCGACGTTGATGTCGTCGAGCTGATCCGTCAGGCGTGCCGCGACCAGGCGGCCGATGTCGTCACGCCCGAACGGATCGAGTCGCACCTCGCTCAAGCCGACGGTTCGGCCGATCTCGCCGAAGGTGGGCGCTCCGTCGTCGCGGTCGGGTCGCATCGTCGCCACCACGAGCAGCGGCCCGGTGGCACCGTCGAGCGCCTCGTGGAGCAGCGCGATCGAATCCGTCGAGGCCCATTGGGCATCATCGAAGAGCCAGACGGTCGGTCGCGACGCAAGGCGGTCGACGAGGCGGGTGAGCGCGCGACCCAGACGGGTCCGGACGAGTGCGCTGTCGAGATCGCCCTCGGGTTGCCCGCTGCCGAACAGCAGGCGGAGTGCGTCGTCGGACGGCAGCACGTCGGGTTCGCTCGCGACGGCCCGTTCGATCGCTTCGGTGAGGGCCCCGAGGGCACGCCCGCCGTCGCGCCGGTGTCGTCCCCACATCACCCGCAGTTGATGGTCGTCGACCTCGACGCGACGGCAGAACTCGTCGACGAGTCGGGTCTTGCCGATGCCGGCCGGCCCGGTGACGAGCACGACATGCGGTCGTGCCTCGTCGCGCGTGCGCTGCCAGATACGTGCGAGCGTCTCGAGTTCGGTCGCCCGACCGACGAACGGGTCGTCGCGGTGGGGATGGATCGACACGTGCACCCGGAGCGAAGGCAGCTCCTCGGTCGGATCGCCGTGCAGAATCGAGTGTTCGAGCTCGACCAGCGGCGGACCGGGTTCGAGGCCGACCTCCCTGAGCTGACGACGGGCGGCGTCGAGGGTGAGCAACGCGTCACGTCGCTGGCCGGCGTCCGCCTGAGCTCGGGCGAGCAGCCACCAGCGGCGCTCGCGATAGGGCTCCTCGACGACGGCCCGATGGAGCACCTCGACCGTCTCCGGTGTCCGCGCGGTCGTGGCCAACTCGTCGAGCGCGACTTCGTCGTGGTCGGCGGCGAGCGTCCGGAGCCGCTCGCGGTAGATGTCGGTGTCGGTCGTATCGGCCAGATCGGCCAGCGGGCGCGCCCCGGGCCCGGACCCGGGAGCGGCGACGTCGATGTCGACGCGGGCACCGAGGCGATAGCCGCGGTCGTCGGCGGCGATCAGGCCCGGGGCGCTGCGTCGGACGCGCGACACGTGGTTGTGGAGGGACTTGGTCGCCGACGAGGGCGCATCGTCGCCCCACACCAGCTCGATCAGCCGTGACGTCGTCGCTGCCTCCGGGTGGAGTGCGGCGAGAGCGGCGACGACGGCTCGTTCCTTCGGTCGCAAGGCGACCTCACCCGTCTCGCCGACGACGACGGTCGGCCCGCGCACCCCGACGCGCCACCGCGTCGTCCGACCTCGCTCTTCCCGCACATCGACGATGGTAGATGGTTCACCCGCGCCGACCCCTCCCACCGCGCCCCCGACAACGCTGTTACCGCGCTGTTACCGCGCCTTCGTATGGTGTCGGCGACATCGATCCGTCCGACATGTGCGTGCCGCTCGGGTCGTCATTCATCAGGTACGGGCGCGGACCGGATGCCCGCCGGGTCACCGGCGAGCTGTCGGCGAGTGCGGTCGTACCGCCGGCAGTTTGGAGGATCCGTGGCGGGTCGGAAGTTGATCATCGGGCGATGTCGGACGGCGTGTGCGGTCACGATCGCAGCATCGCTGGCGATACCGTCCGTGTTGGCGTTCGGCGCCGGCGTCCAGGCGGCGACCTCCGACGTGTCGGAGCCGCAGCAGTCGACCGACGTCGTCGATCCGGTTGCAGCGGCGACCGACGTCACCGTGTCCAGCGAGCCGGTCGAGTCGGTCGAGGTGGCCGGTCGCACGGATGTGGCTGGTGGTGTGGTGTCGTTGTCTCCGGAGCGGTTGGTGGATTCGCGGTCGGGTGTGAACAACGTGACGGTGGATGGTGAGTTCGAAGGTGTTGGTCGGGTGGCGGCTGGTGGGGTGTTGACGGTCGATGTGTTGGGGCGTGGTGGTGTGCCTGCTGATGGTGTGTCGGCGGTGGTGTTGAACGTGACGGCGGTGGCGCCGTCTGCTGCGGGGCATCTTTCGGTGTTTCCCTGTGGGTCGACGCCGCAGTCGTCGTCGTTGAACTATGTGGCTGGTTCGGTGGTGGCGAACGAGGTGATCGCGAAGGTGTCGTCGCGGGGGAGGGTGTGTGTGTTCTCGTTCGCGGAGTCGCATCTGGTGGTGGACGTGGTCGGCTACGTCACCGACGGCTCGGCCGGGACGGTTGATGTCGGTGCTGCTGCTGCTGGTGGTGGTGGTGTGGTGTCGTTGTCTCCGGAGCGGTTGGTGGATTCGCGGTCGGGTGTGAACAACGTGACGGTGGATGGTGAGTTCGAAGGTGATGGGCCGGTGGCGGCTGGTGGGGTGTTGACGGTCGATGTGTTGGGTCGTGGTGGTGTGCCGGCTGATGGTGTGTCGGCGGTGGTGCTGAACGTGACGGCGGTGGCGCCGTCGGGTGCGGGGCATCTGACGGTGTTTCCGTGCGGGTCGACGCCGCGGGCGTCGGCGTTGAATTATGTGGCTGGTTCGGTGGTGGCGAACGAGGTGATCGCGAAGGTGTCGTCGCGGGGGAGGGTGTGTGTGTTCTCGTTCGCGGAGTCGCATCTGGTGGTCGACGTGGTCGGCTACATCGGCGAAGCGACTGACGACTCCGCCGGCGGTGCGACGCCACCGGGCGTGGTCCCGACATTCGCGATCCCCGACACGGCTGAGCCCGGTTGGCAGATCGTGCCAGGCGCACTGACGTTCACGGCTCCTGGTCTGGAGCGTCGCGCCCAGTTGGTGCACTACGGTTCCAACGGCCAGCGCACCGGTCGCGCCGTTCCGGCTTCGGCGGAGCTGCGCGTCCGCGGCGCCGCAGATGTCGAACTCGAGTTGCGTCCCGACGGCACGATCGTCGGCGTCAGCGGATCGGGTACCGGTGAGACCGTCGTCGTGGTCGACGTCGAGGGTGTCACTGCCGGGCCGCTCTGGGTCACGAACGCACGGCTCAACGACGGTGTCATCGACATCCACCCCGACGACATCGCATTCCCATCGACGACCGGCACGCTCGCGGATGCCGCTCCGTTCACCCGGGACGAACTGCTGGCGACGGTGGCCCATGACTCGTCGGGAGCGCTCGACCAGTACTCGTTCGTCATGCGCGGCCCGGCGCCGGCGGTGGGATCGTTGGTGGCGTCGTACGGGGAGTTGCCGATCTCGGGTGAGGTGGTCCGTACCGAGACGCGCAACGGGGCGACGCTGGTCGTCATCACCCACGCCAGTCTGTTCGACTTGTTCGCGATCCTGAACACCGGCATGTCGTTCGACGAGCTCGAGGCCCTCGGCATCGACACGACGGTCGAGGTCGAGGTGGACGATGAGCTCGTGGCAGCGCCGACCGGCTTCAGGTCGACGGAGCGGCTCCCCGAGATCGAGGCCGGACCGTGCGACATCAGCGGCTCGCTGACCCTCGGCGAAGTCAAGCTGGCGAAGAACAACGTGGCGACCGTCAAACGCATCGGGCGCGGGATCGACGTCGAGATCGGGGGATCCAACCCGTCCGACAGCATCAACTTCGAGTTCGGATTCATGCTCACGGTCGATCTGACGGCGGAGCTCAAGCTCACACCGACCGCGATCGGTGAGATCAGCTGCGGCGTGCGACTGGCCGACTTCGAGCCGGTGCCACCCAATCCGATCTCCGCCGTCGTCACGGCAGGCATCCAGGTCGATGGCGCTATCGCGGCAGCGCTCAAGGCCAGTGCCGGACCTCAGTTCGAGATGAAACCCGGCTGCAAGCTCGACGCCGGCTTTCGCCTCGAGTTCCTGATGATCCGCGACGTCGCTTCCGGCGCGATCACCACCAGGTCGACTTCCGAGCACCTCGGAACGAAGTCGTTCGAGGAGATGTGCAACCTGAACGCGTCCGACGTCGATCTGTTCACCGGCATGGGGCCCGCACTCCGTGGCGAAGCCGAGGTCGGCGTGTCGTTGACGGCGACGCCCTTCACCCGAATCGGAGGCGCCTTCAGCAAGGCGTTCGGTAAGGTGCTCCAGCGGCCTGACCTCGGGAAGGTCACGGCGGTCGAGATGTCGATCGGCCCCAAGCTGTCGTTCGGCGTCGAGAACACCGCCAACATCTTCGGGAAGCCGTCGCCGCAGTCCGACACCAAGGCCGAGGCGAAGGCTGCGCTGGCGATCGGAGTGACCGACGATCTGGTCGACAGCCTGCGAACCGTGTTCCAGATCGCGATCCAGGCGTTGCCCCTCACGATCTACGAGGCCGAGCGCACGCTTCCGCTGATCGAGATGCCGGGTGCCGGCAACATCTCCCTCACGGTCGACACCGACGACCCCGTCGTCGCAGCCAGCCCAACCGCCGAGGTCGGCGTCGGCGACATCGTGCTCGTCGAGACCACGATGACACCGTCGACGGCGGTCGGCGGCAACTTCGAACCCGACGACGTGACTGCGTACATCGGTTCGGGTGACTCGTGGGACGAACTGACGAACGGCAGCGGCAACCCGACCTTCTGGGCCGTCGCCGGGCTGAAGCTGTCGTCGTCGTTCACCGTCGACACCGAACTGTGCTCGAAGTTCCGCGAGGGCGAGAAGATCCGGTTGATCGGTGAGAAGGAGGTGTTCACCGCCGGACCGACGTTCCCGATGTGGGCCGGCGAGTTCGCGCTGACGTGCGATCGGCTCGTCGAACTCGCACCGGCCGACCCCGTGTTGAACCGTTTTCACCCCGACGCGACAGTCACGATGTCGCAGTACGGCTACGAGGACGAGACGTGGGCGTTCGAGATCCGAGAACCGCTTCCGGATGGGTACACGATCAGCATCACCCCGGCTACGGGCACCTTCGGCGAGGGCACCCTCGACGAGCCCGAGGAACTCGAACTCGACGTTCACCTGATCTGTCCGGACGTCGATCCGGACGAGCTCACGCCCATCGATCCGATCTATGACGTGCGAGTCGACGGTGCCGACACGGCGGCGATGTTGCCGTCGGTCGACTGCACCGACGAGCACGTCGACATCGTCGAGGACGAGGTGGACGCCGGTGCGATGTTCACCGTCGAGACTGCTGGATCGGCTGACGTCCAGTGGGAAGCGACCGGGTTCGTCGACCCGGATCAGTCAGGGAGCCTCGAACCTGCCGACGAGCTGCAGACGTTCACGGTGCGGTCGGCCGCCGACGACCGAGTCGCGGCGGTCATCCCCGCACGGTGTGGAGGGACGCCTGGGATCGAGGCGTTGCCCCGCGAGACGAGAACGGCCACGGTCACCGCCGGCGACCGTGGCGAAGACAGCATCACGGTGGTCCTCTCGGAGCGGCCGGGACGCGATCCGGTGCACAAGACCTGCAAGCGGCGGCCGGCGACCAGCAGGGGCGAGCCGCACCTCGGGACCTTCGACGGGGTCGGATACTCCCCGATGGTGGTCGGCGAGTACGTGTACGCCGAGACCGGCGACGGTTCGACCCGTGTCGTCGGACGGTTCGACAGCTACAAGCCGAGCGAGACGGGGCTTCCCGGTTGGCTGACGGTCAACATCTCGCTCGCGGTCGAAGCCGAGGGCCACGTGATCGAGCATCATCGTCGTCCGGACGTGCGGGTGATCATCGACGGCGTCGACGTTCCGACGACGAGCGGAACATACCGCCTGACGGGCGGCGTCGACGTGACGGTCAGTGGAGGACGGCTCACCGTCGCGACCCCGCAACTGACGATGGAGTCGTACCCCGGTCGGTGCCTGGGCTGCGGCAACTACGAACCGTTCTTCGACCTGAGTCTCGACGTGGACGAAGCGACACCGATGCGGGGTCTCTTCGGGTCGAACAACGACGATGTGACCGATGAGTTCCTCGTTCGCGACACCGATGAGTTCCTCACGCTGGACGTGGTCCGCGAGCACGACATCGACATGTACCGGTTCACCGACTCCTGGCGGATCACCGACCTCGACGACTCGCCCTTCACGGTTCCCCACCCGGTCTTCGACCAGCCGAACCGGCCCCCGGCGGCCAGCGAGTTCCTCGAACCGTTCCGCGCCGAGGCCCGACTGCTGCTCGACCAGCTGGGTGCGCGCTGCTCCAGCGACTCGGCCGACAGCTACACGGTCAACGTGATCGCGATGGAGTTGGCGATCGGCCGTGAACCGTCCGACCTGACCGAATTCGGATGCTCGTACCTGATCCGAGGTGCGGTCCAGGTCGATCCGTTCGGGCTCGGCGCGAGCGGCTCGACGGTCGTCGTCTCCAGCCCCGGCTTCGCCGACTGCGAGGCAGTAGTGAACCCGTCGGGCGACTACGCCTGCGAACTGCTGCCCGATCTCGACGCCGACGACCCGGCCCTCCCGTTCGTCGTCGACGTAGCCGTCGACGGGACGGCCTCGTCGACGACCGTGCACTTCGACGAGGTGGCCGGCTACGCGCGGACCGCCACCGAGATCGCGAACCTCTCGATCGGGGCGTCCGACACCCGGGTTCTGGCGCTGCACGGTGTCATCACCGAGTATGGCGAAGTCGTCCGGACCGACGAGACGTTGCGAGTGCTCGCCGAGGACTCGTCCGGTGTCACCGTCGTCGATATCGCCCAGCGTCTGCAGCTCGATCCGGTCAGCGGCGCGTTCCCCGGTGACGACGGTCGCGTCCCCGTCGTCGTCCCGCCCGACGTCGACGAGGTGATCGCCCGCACCCAGTCGGGCGCCGAGGTGTCGCTGGTCGGCCTCGTCCCGGGTGTCAACGATCGGTCGATCGTGCTCGACGCGACGCCGCGGCGGCTCGACCTCACCGGCACCATGCGGTACAACGGTGGCGAGCCGCTCGAGTTGCGGACGTTCGTGCGCCAAACCGGTCCCAACGGGAACTGGTGGGCCCGACCTCCGATCGAACTCGACTCGGACGGCTCGTACGAGCACTACGTCTACCTTGCCGACGACGCCACGTCCGCGTCGTTGGACACCACGCTCGGAAGCCGACGCAGCGCCCCGGTGGTTCTCGACCTCCCGGATCCCGCGACGCTCGAGTACCCCTATGCGGTCACCTACGACGTCGTGATGGACGCGCCGGTACTCGACCTCGTCGGCACCTTCGCCGCGACCGGGCAACGGGTCCCGAGTCGGGTCTCGTTCCGCGTCGACGACGGCGTCAGCCCGTTCGATGTCAACAATGTGCCCGTCGTCGACGATCGGTTCGCCGCGACCGTTCACCTCGCGAGCGGAGCCACCGACGCCACCGTCACCGCGTTGCTCGGATCACCGAACAATCCGGAGGTGACCGTGAACGGGCTCGTCAACGGGCCGAACGACGTGACGTTCCCGATCGACCTGACCGCACCGGTCGTGGTGCTGTCGGGCCGTGTGGAGCGCAACGGGGCGCCGTACACCGGCTCCGCCCAGATCAACTTGGATCCCGACATCGGCACGACGGTGGGCCGTAACGTCAGCGTCATCGACGGCGTCTACGAGGTCGCCGTCGAGTTCGGCCAGGACGTCACGTCGGTCGTGGCCACCGCCATCGTCGGCGAGTACCAGCCGAACTACCCGTCGACGGTGCTGTCCGGACTCGTCCCCGGGATCAACGAGCCGACGTGGGACTTCGGATTCGAGATGGTCGACCTGCAGATCTCCGGCATCCTGCTCACCGACGGGGCCGTCCCGACGGGGAGCGAACTCGTCGCCGTCTCGGGTCGCGATGCCGCCGGCAACCACATCGATCTGAACTCCGGGCCGACCTCGGAACGCACGGCGACCGTCACGCTCGACGAGAACGGCAGGTTCGGCACGACTATCTCCGTGCCGACCAACGTCGCCTCGGTCGCGATCAGCCGGGTCGTTCCCGAGGCACTCGACCGTGTCTACGTGCGGCTCACCGACCTCACCGCCGGTCCGTACCTCGTCGGTCTCGACGACGACTACAGCCCGACCGTGGCCGAACCCGTTGGCACGATCACCCGCGGTGGACAGCCGATCGATCCCGGCACCTACACGGTGCGGGCGACAGGAACGTCCCAGGGGGCGTTCGGGCAGAGATCGTTCACCGCGACCGGGAATGCGGTCGTGAACGCGAGTGGCACGATCTTCACGACCTCGAACGTCGTCATCCCCCGCTCGGCCGAGCTGTACGACATCGTCCTCGAAGCCGGACCGGTTCCCTCCGCGTTCCGGACCAGCAGCATCGATCCTGAACAGATCGTGGGCGGGATCGTTCCGGTGGACTTCAGCGGTGAACTCGGTGGTGAGGTGACAGTCGATCTCACCGCCGAACTTGTCGACGAGGGTGGCATCGTCACCGCCGCGACACCCCTAGTACTCGAGCTGCTCGATGAACAGGGTGACGTCATCGGGGATGAAGGCGCGACGGCGGCCGACGACGGATCGGGCACGCTGCGCGTCGCACGGCTTCACTATCCGTCGACCGTTGCGGCCCTCCGGATCACATGGGATCCCGGCGGCGACAGCGACACGCAGACCGACGAGTTCGAACTCGTTGCCGGTGCCAACACGGTGAACTTCACCGCCGCGGCGTCCTCGGTGCTCCGGGCGACGGGGACGATGACGGTGAACGGCGAGCCCATCGACCAGTACTTCGGGATCAGAGTCTCTTTCATCACCCCTGCCGGTGACGTGGAAGTGCCGGCCGATGTCGATCGGGACAGCATCACCGGTGAGTACGAGCTGACGGCCGTCGGGCCGAGCGACTCGACGTCGGCCCGGCTCGAGTTCCTGATCGGCGAACCCGGAGACCGTGAACCAGTGATGCTCGAGGGCCTGACGCCAGGCCTGAACACGTTCGCTGATGTCGACTACGACCAGGCCGAGACCCGGCTCCAAGTAGTGGGCACGTTGACAGAGCGAGGAGCAGCCTCGAGCCAGGGTCGGCTCGTGTCGATGGTCGCGACGGACGCCGACTCGAACGTAGTGGCGACCGACAACGTATACTTGGCAGTCCAGCCCGACGGAAGCTTCGTCCGCGACATCACGCTGCCCGCCGACGCGACCACCGCGACGTTCACGCTGTCGACCGGAGGGAGCGGCAACACACATGCGATCAGCCACACGACCGCGGCCGTGCACGGCACGACGACCGAGTCGACGTGGGTGATCGTGGTCTCCAGCGTCCTGCTGCAGGGCACCGTCAGCAACAACGGCACGCCGACTCCCGATCGGCGACTTGCGTTCGACTACGTGACCTCAGACGGTGGTAACACGGTGGAGTCGGGCACCTTCGAGCTCACGACCGACGAGCACGGCGGCTACGAACAGGAGATCTTCCTGCCCGTGGGCGCCGATCAGATCGTCGTCACGCCGCAGTTCCCCGCGCCGGCGGCAGCGATCCCGCTCGTCACTCCGGGCTTCACCGACGCGACCGGGACCGACTTCGACCAGACGACGATCGCCCCCGACTTCACGATCGACGGCGAATTCTTCGACCTGACGGGTCTCGACCAGACCCCGACCTTCGCCGTGCGAGCGGTCGAGCTCGCCGGGTTCGACGGGCTGACCGACGCCGGCGCAACAGTGACGCATTCCCGGGTCGAGCCCGACGGGTCGACCTTCGTCGTCGAGGGCACCTTCACCACCGCGGCCGACGTGCTCGTGCTCGACGTCACATTCCCCGAGAGCGGCGTGACCTACAACCTCGGTTTCGACGTTGCCGAACTCGCCCTGCCGATGTCGTTGTCGCTGTACGACGTGTTCCAGAGCGGGAGCCTCGACCACGACGAGTCGTGGATCACCCTGACCGGGACCGCATACTCGACCGGCACGGGTTGCCCGTGGCCCGAGGGACCGTTGGTCTTCGACACCACGCTGACCGCCCGGCATCCGGACGGTGGTATCCGGGCCGTGACGACAGTGGTCGTCCCGGACCTCTCGGATGGCGCTTTCGTGCTCACCGTGCCGCTGTCGTGGCCCCTCGACAGCTTCGAGATCGGCACCGGCTACGACTCCGGTTCCTACTACAACGCCTTCAGCATCATGGTCGGCGGTGGGACCACCATCGCCGAGGGACATCCCTTTGACGTCGGCGACAACGTGTTCGACTCCGAGGCGTGGGTCGCCTGCGCGATGTGACCGGTCAGAGCATGAGCTGCATGACGGCCACGCTCAGCCAGCGGTTGAACTTGCGGCCGACTTCGCGTTCGACGCCGACCAGCTCGAAGCCGACCGACTCGTGGAGGGCACGGGACGCCTCGCCGGAGGCCTCGACGCGGGCGATGATCGAGTGGAACCCCGACTCGCGCGCCCGCTCGAGCAGGTACTCCATCAGCAGCCGAGCGATGCCGCGGCGGTGGTGATCGCGGTGGACGTACACCGAGTTCTCCACCGTCGTGCGATACGCCGCGCGTTCTTTGTAGGGCGACAGCGCCGCGAAGCCGACGACCTGTTTGGTGGTGGCGTCGACGGCGACGACCGCGGCGAACGCCCCGGACCGTTCCGCCAGCCAGCGTCGTTGGTCGTCGACCGTTCGCTCGACCAGGTCGAACGTGGCGGTCGATCCGGTCACCTCGGCGTTGTAGATCTCGGCGATCGCCCCGGCGTCGGCCAGGGTCGCGAGTCGCACCACGATGGGATGTCCGGCCGATGACACGGCGCCAGCGTAGCGACGGCACGCCGATACGTCCGGTGACCAGGTCGTTCGCCGCCTGCGGAGCGGAAGAAATCGCACCGGAACGCGCGGTGTGATCGCCGTCGCCGCCGCTACACTTGCACGCCGGTCCGTGGCGCTGCCGCGCTCCGGAACAACATGTCGCCGAGCGGTTCGCCGCCCGGCGGCGAGGTACGCCCTCTTAGCTCAGTCGGCAGAGCACAGCCATGGTAAGGCTGGTGTCGTGGGTTCGATTCCCACAGAGGGCTCGACCAACCGTTCGGGTACGCCCGGACGGGGGCCAAGGCCTGGCGCCGTAGCTCAGTTGGTCAGAGCATCCGGCTCATAATCGGAAGGTCATCGGTTCGATCCCGATCGGCGCTACCAGAGGTTGGACATCCGTCCCGCCACACACGATCCCACACACACCACAGACAGAGGGAATTTCAGCATGAGCAAGGCCAAGTTCGAGCGTAATAAGCCGCATGTGAACATCGGGACGATGGGTCATATCGATCATGGGAAGACGACGTTGACGGCG
>NZZV01000023.1 GCA_002698945.1 Acidimicrobiaceae bacterium | reverse complement strand
TCTCCCTGCGCACGTCTGACCGACGCGCCGGCGGGCTTCGATACTCCCTGCGCGTCGCGATACCGCTCGACGAACCTCTCTGCGCATGGAGTCATCACAATGCCAGCCCTTTCACGCCCGGATTCTGTCCTATCCGAAGGCATCGCTCCCGACGCTGCCACCATCCAGCGTCTAACGGAGTGCCGATCCGAATTCTTGCGCTTCTTCCGGCGGCGCCTGAGCCGTCCGGAGGATGCCGAAGATGCCTTTCAGGACTTCTGCCTCAAGGTGGTGCGAGCCACGGGGAAGCCGGAGACCGCCGGCAAGATCGATGCCTGGCTCAGCCGTGTTTTGCGCAATACGCTGACCGACTATTACCGGCGCCGCGCCGCGCGGCAGCGAGTCGAGGCCGCGTACGAAGCAGAGGCTCCGGAGCCGGTGGTTCAGCCGGGCACCGACCAGGTCGAGAATCCATGCCGCTGCGTCCGAAATCTCGTTCCGACACTCCGGCCAGACTACGCTGAGATCGTTCGACGAGCCGATCTCGAGGAGGAGCCGCGCGAGCGGATCGCGGCCGACCTCGGTCTCACCACCAACAATATCGGTGTCCGCCTGCATCGGGCGCGCCGGGCCCTTAAAGAGAAGATCGAAGAGCGCTGCGAGGCGTGCTGCGGCGGCGGTTTTCGGAGCTGCGATTGCGAACCGGTGGCGCACGAGCCGGATCGGGGCACGCGGAATGCTCCTGAGTGTAATGCCGCCACGGCCGGAGCGTCTCTCTGATCGACGTCAAGGCTACCGAGAACTGGGCGGCTTATAGCCGCGCGCAACGAGGCGTTCGCCCGCACTCATAACCCGGTCACGCCCTGGACCATTGTGCGTGCCGACGATAAGCATCTGGCACGCATCAACCTCATCAAGGATCTGCTGATGCGCCTCTACTACGACAAGGACGATGCGGCGCTGCTCGTCGACCCGCAACATCGTGCTTGAGTACCACCACGCCTATGCACAGAACAGCATGCTCGCGCCATGAGCGCCTGCGGAATAAACGGCAACTGCCGCCATATCGACACGGCTTGGAAAACCCGCGAACGAGGCAGTGGTGGTCCAAGCAAATGCCGGTCGGCGTGCGAGCAATAGGTACCGTCCGCCATCGCTCATTGCAGCGGAACATCGGTCACGAAATCATGATCGCCGCGGATGAGATCTCCGGGCGGTTTTGCGGCGGACGGCAAGAAAGCGAGGACCTCCGGGGATGACTGCCGCGACGATCGCGCAGATCGTTCTGGTCATGCTACTTTGGGCTGCCTGCTTCCCGCTGATCACCGCCGGTCTGGACCTCGCTCCGCACCTGACCTTCGCTGCGATGCGCGCTCTCCTGGCAGGCCTGACGCTGACCGTGCTGGCGCTCGCGCTGCGCCGGCCGCTGCCCAGAGGGCTCCCGCACTTGGCGATGGTGGCCGTCGTGGGGTTGGGAGCAACGAGCCTGGGCTTCCTGGGGATGTTTCATGCTGCGGAGTTCGTCTCGCCTGGCATCGCCACGGTGATCGCCAACACCCAGCCATTGCTGGCGGCGATGCTGGCAGGCATTGTCCTCGGCGAACGGCTCACGGTACGGGGGACCATGGGGATGGTCCTGGGCTTCATCGGCATTCTCAGCATCGCCGCGCCCCAATTTGTAGCCCCGGGGCAGCAGAGCTACATTTTCGGCGTTGCCTATATCATCCTTGCCGCGTTGGGCGTCACCGTTAGCAACGTCGTGATCAAGCGCATCGCGGGCAGGGTCGATCCCCTCATGGCCATGGGACTGCAGATGCTGATCGGCAGCATTCCCCTCGTTCTCATCGCCTGGGGCACGGAGGAGCCGGCGACGGTCCGCTGGTCGTTCACGTTCGTCGGCATCCTCCTCGCGCTCAGCCTGCTCGGCACGGCGCTCGTATACTGGCTGTGGTTCTCGGTGCTCCAGAAGACACCGCTCAACCGGGCCAATGCCTTCAGCTTTCTGATCCCGATCTTCGGCCTGACGATCGGCGCTCTGTTCTTTGACGAAACCTTGGAGTGGCCGCAGCTGGGCGGTATCGTGCTCGTCATCCTCGGGGTCGGTCTGGTCTCGCGCAACGGAACAAAATCCGCGGCCGGTGTTGCTGGATAGGCCTCGGCCGAAAATTCCCAAAGGCACGGTCGCTTCGGACCCGTCTCATACTCGTCCGCGTCGATGTCGACGAAGAAGACGCAAGCTTTCCAGAGCGACTGGGCCTACACCGGGCTCAGCTGGATCGCTTCTTGGTCCCGCCGCCTCCTCCAGACCCTCCAGACGCGGATTCAGCCGCGTCTATCGACTCGGTCGGCATAGACGCCGGCTGGTCCCCTACGGGCGACTGCTCGGCTTCGATCTCCGCCTGCGCGCAGAGCCAGTGATCGAGGTGTTTGCCTTCGGGCCGGTTCTCCCGTTCCCAGATGGCATAGGCGCGCTCCCGGACTTTTGCATTCAGGTCGTCACTCATGATGTGTCTCCTTGTATGAGTGGGTACTAACTTCAGCCCTTCGCTGTGCGTGCTCGCATCGGCGGGGGAGATGGCAGGAAGCTTCGGTCGGACCCGGGCTCGGCGAAGTCTTGCTCTGCGCGAGATTCGGTGAGCGTCCGATAGAGATTAAGATATTCTTCGGCCGGTCCTCGCCAGCCGAAATCCTGCCGCATCGCGTGACGCTGCATCCGGCGCCACGCCACCGGCTGCCCGAACGTGTCGAGGACGCGTCTCAGGCAGCCGAGCAGGTCTTCAAGGGTGTAACCCGAAAACGCGAACCCCGTCGCTTCGCCATCGACATTCGACGTGGAACCGTCGACGACGCTATCGGCCAGCCCGCCGACCTTCCGGACGAGGGGCAGGGTGCCGTAGCGCAGAGCATAGATTGGCACCAGGCCGAAGGGCTCGAAACGCGACGGATGGAGCAGAACGTCGGCGCCCGCCAGAAGACGGCGCCCGGATCGCTCTTCGTAGCCTACCTGCACGGAAACGCGCCCCGGATACTGCTCTGCCAATGCCTTGAACCGCTCTTCCAGGGCGCGGTCGCCTTGTCCATGCAGGGCAAACTGGGCACCCGCCGCGATGAGCCAGGGCACGGCCTCTGCGACAGTGTCGGCCATCTTCTGCTCGGTCAGGCGACTGAGGAAGGCGAGGAGGGGCGTTTCCGGCTCCCCGTCCAGACCGAGTTCGCATTGCAAGACGGCCTTGCAATCTCGCTTGCCACCGATTTCGGCCAGACTGTACCGACGCGGCAGGCTTGAGTCCTCCGCGGGATCCCAGAGACCGTAGTCGGCGCCGTTGGGTATTCCCAGGAGATGCCGCGAGCGCTGGCGGAGCAGTCCGTCCAGACCGCAGCCGAACTCCGGCGTCTGTATTTCACGTGCGTACGTCCGACTGACCGTGGTCAGGCGATCGGCATAGCGAAGCCCCGCCTTCAAGAAGGAGATCCGACCATAGAACTCGACTCCTTCAGGCGAGAAGGTGTCGCCGGGGAGGCCCAGAAGCGGCAATGCATCGGCAGCGAAGAGGCCCTGGAAGGCCAGGTTGTGGATCGTGAAGACGACGGGCGGACGCGATCTTGCGGAGTCAGCCAAGAGCAGCGGCACCAGTCCGGTATGCCAGTCATTCGTGTGGATCAGTTCCGGCCGCCAACCGAGTCCCGCTGCGTTGCACGCGACGCGCACAGCCGCATGGCACAGCGCGGCGAATCGGAGATCGTTGTCCGGCCAGTCGCGGCCATCCAAATCCTGATAGGGGCCGGCATTCCTACGATAGAGCCTGGGACAGTCGAGCAGCCAAAGCGGCATGCCGGAATCCGGAGATCGCGCAGGCAGAAGACGGGCGCGATCCTCGCCCGGCAGGTCGCCGAGCGGTATCGCCGGCCCGACATGATCGGCCCGGTCCAACGCGTCAGGATAGCCGGGCATCATCATGCGAATGTCGATTCCGCGCTCGGCCAGGGCGGCCGGGAGGGCGGCCGAAACATCGGCCAGCCCGCCCGTCTTTATCAGAGGATGACATTCGGAGGTGACGAACAAGATACGCATGAGAAACCCCATCGGCCCTTCTGGAGACACTCCGGCGGCGACCCGCAGGGGCACCCGAAGCCCACCGTTTGAACCATTGGTGCTGCCTATCGGTCGAGCGACCTGAGCGACAGCGTGTCACCGACTACAGACGTTCAAACTGGGCGCGCCTTACACCTCCTACTCCGAGATTGTTGCGGCCACAGAGGGCCGGTCTCGAAGCTCGCCGTTGGTACTCAGCGCCACCGGTGTAACGAGGCGGCGGGACAGGCGTCTGAAGGATTCGATGCAGAGCCGGGCGCGTAGAGGCATCCCCCGGCGCAGCGTCTTCCGACCAGATCAAAAGGAGAGCGATCATGACCCTACACTCCACTTCGACCCATTCGAATGGCTTGCGTTTGCCAGGCCTGAAAACCCTTACCGTGGCCGTTGGTGTCACCGCCCTCGCCGCAACCGGCGCATGGGCAGCCCAGCACGAGACGAAGCCGCAGCAGGGCCAGACACAGCAGATGCCCGGGCCTGCCTTCGAGCGCATGCAGGAATTGATGCAGCAGGCCCGCGAGACGAAGGACCCCGCCGAGCGCCGCCAGCTCATGCGTGAGCACATGCAGATGATGGGCGAGCAGATGCAGGCGATGCGCGGCATGATGGGCGACATGCCCATGCAGGGCCAGATGGGCGGTGGCCGGATGTCAAGCGGTCAGTCTATGGGCATGTCGGGAGACCGGTCCGGACAGATGCAGGAGATGATGGGTGCGGCGGCGCCTGAGATGATGACCCGTATGCGCGAGCATCTGGGCATGATGCAGCAGACGTTGGAGCAGATGCTCGAACAGCAGAAAATGATGATGGAAATGAACGAGCAAGAATAACGCTTGGAAAGCGGCGATCGCATCGGACATGTGGCCGCCGCTACGCCGGCCGCATCACCCGATCCAGGTAATTCGGAGTCGAAGACGTCGGGGTCGAACCCGTTCGACGGAAACGGCTACCTGACCGAAATCACCAAGGTCCCGTATGAGCGAGACGCAGGACGCTAGATCCAGTCTGTCCTGGCCACGCATCACCGCCGGGCTGGGGGTGTTCGCCGTCTTTCTCATTTCGTCTCTCGTAGTATGGCGAACCGGCATGCTGGACCGCCTGCTCGATGGCGAGGCGCTCGAGCAGGCGGTGATGCGGCTCGGCCCTGTGGGTCCGCTTCTGATCATTGGCCTGATGACCGTGGCCATCGTCATGAGCCCGATCCCGAGCGCCCCGATCGCGCTTGCTTCCGGCGCTGCCTACGGGCATTTCTGGGGAGCGCTCTATGTCGCCGTTGGTTCCGAAGCGGGCGCGCTGATCGCCTTCGGCATTTCCCGCCTCATCGGGTATGACGCACTCAGGGCATGGCTCGGCGCACGACTGCCCACAAGCACGCTGCACCGTTTCGGAGCGGCGCAAAACGCCTTGATGGCCGTCGTATTCGCGACGCGGCTGATGCCGTTTCTGTCCTTCGACATCATCAGCTACGCCGCCGGTCTGACGCCGCTCAGAACCTGGCGCTTCGCCGTCGCGACCTTCCTCGGCATTATTCCAGCGAGCTTTCTGCTGGCGCATTTCGGCGACGAGATCGCCTCCGGCGACTGGCGGCGTGCCGGCATCACCGTCTTGGTGCTCGGGTTGATCACGCTGCTGCCCGTCGGATGGAAAGTTATCCCGGCGCGCTGCCGATCGGCGTTGAAGCGCCTGTTGAGCGCCGGACAGGCGACAGACGTTACAGTGCGGGAGACCGCCAGCCGTACTCGGCCACAGGAAAGCTCGCCAAAAGGAGAGACATGATGATGGAAGGATACGAGGGAATGTGGGGCATGGCGCCATGGAGCTGGTCTGGATACTGATCCTGCTGTTCGTGGTCCTGGCATTGCCGCTTTCGCAAAGGACCTGTTGTCGAAGAGGTAGCTACGGCCTTTCACTCCTCGTGGGCGATACCGCTCCCTCCATCTGCTCGCAGTTCCGTTCACATCCTGCGAGCCTGTCCGGAGCGGCGGCATCTTCCTCTTCTTGCTGCCAGCCGTTCCGCATGCTCCGTGCGGGCGTGCCTTACACCTCCTACTCCGACATTGTTGCGGCCACAGAAGCCGAGCATCGAAGCTCGCCGCTTCGAAGCGACGCCACCGGTGTAAGGCGTTCGTAGGCTGGGCGTCTGAAGGATAGGAGGTGGACGATGACTGGCGACGATCCGGACGACCGCTTAAGCGCCGACGATGACCGCGACGCGGCAGATAAGGCAGCTGATGCTGCCGTGCGTCGGGCGCTTGTGGAGAGCCGTCGGCAGATCCTGAACTTTCTGCAACGGCGACTGGGCAGCTCCGAAGCCGCAGAGGACGTCTTGCAGGCATTCATGCTGCGGGCAATCGAGCGATCGACCCAGTTGCGTGACGTGCGGTCGGTCCGTGGCTGGCTGAGCCGGATCCTCGCCACGACCATCGTCGACCATCAGCGTCGCTCCACCAGGCGGCGGCAGCGGGAGGCGGTGATGCATCCGAATGACATTGAAGCTCTGGAGATCGAGGCTGACGAGGAACTCGACGAGGCGGTGTGCAACTGTCTCTACAAGCTCCTGCCCACGCTCAAGCCGGACTACGCCGAGGTGATCTGGCGCGTGGACCTGTTGGGAGAGCCGCGGGACCGGGTCGCGGCGAGCCTCGGCGTCACCTTGAACAACGTCACGGTGAGGCTCCATCGCGGCCGCCAGGCGCTGAAGAAGCGGCTGGAGGAGATGTGCCTGACCTGCCCGATCCACGGCTTCCTCGACTGCCGCTGCGAAGAGGCCGAACGTGCACGACGGCGCCGCGAGAGGCTGACGGACAACAATGAACTGTAATGCCGGGTAGGTCGTCGCGTCTTTAGGATTGAAGGGCGGTCCGGCCGCGATCGAGGCACGGACGCATGTGAAAGGATGATGGCGATGCACACAGATACAAAGGTTTCGAACGTCGATTCGGCGACTCGGGCCGAGGGTTCCTGCTGCGGTCATGGAGAGCCCTCGCCAGCCCACTCGGCAAAGCCCTCGACTGCAATGCCCTCGGCCGCACCCGAACAGTCTTCGGCGGACCAGCGGGCGAAGACGCGAGAGGCGGCGCAAGGCAAGTCGAAGGGCTGCTGCTGCGGCAGCTGAGATCCAGCGATCAGGCAGAAGACAGGTGCCGCTCGTCACGGCGCCTGTCGATCTACGATGCATCATGAGCCGCGGGTCCTGGGAGGTTGGTGTTGAGCACGGTAACACTGGAGGTGGGCGGCCTCTTCGAAGAGCTCGATCATCTCGGCGTCGAAAAGCAGTTGAGCGCTGAGAAGGGTGTTCGTCGGGCCTCGGCGAACCCTGCCTCCGGCAGCGTCACCGTCGATTACGACGAGACAATCACGAGCGTCGAGAGGCTGCGGCGCAAGGTGAATTCCTGCGGCTTTCGCTGCCGCGGGAGCGTGACGCCGCGGCATGTGTGCGAGCCGGCGGCGCCAGCGGGGGTGAGGCCCGCGCCGACGAGCCACCGGGGGGGCCACGGCGGAGGAACGCCGGCGCAGGACGAGATGGCGCACGAGATGGGCCATGGGTCCGGCATGGACATGGCCGACATGGTGCGCGACATGCGCAACCGTTTCTGGATCGCGCTCGTCTTCACGATCCCGATCTTCATCTATTCGCCGATGGGCGGGATGTTCACCCCGCCGGCGCCGCCCTTCGGGCTGGACCTCGATCTGTGGCTGTTCTTCCTCGGCAGCATCGCGATCGTCTATCCGAGCTGGCCGTTTTTCACCGCCGCCTGGCGGGCGCTCCGGAACGGCATTCTCAACATGGCGGTGCTGGTCGTGCTGTCGGTCGGCACCGGCTACGTCTTCAGCGTCGGCTCCACATTCTTCTTCCCGGGCGTGCAGTTCTATGAGGCGGTGGCGGTGCTGCTCGTCTTCATCCTGCTCGGCCACTGGCTGGAGATGCGGGCGCGCGCCGGCGCCTCGGCTGCGATCCGCGCACTGCTTGATCTCGCCCCGCCGATGGCCACCGTCTTGCGGGACGGTCGCGAGGTGGAGATCCCCACGTCGGAGGTGCAGGCCGGCGAGACCGTGGTCATCAGGCCGGGCAACAAGATCCCGGTCGACGGCGAGGTGGTCGAGGGAGAGTCTCTCGTCGACGAATCCATGTTGACCGGCGAGTCCATGCCGGTGAACAAGGGGCCGGGCGATCAGGTGATCGGCGCCACCATCAACAAGAGCGGCAGCTTCCGCTACCGCGCGACCAAGGTCGGCGCAGACACTGCGCTGGCGCAGATCGTCAAGCTGGTGCAGGAGGCACAAAACTCCAAGGCGCCGGCCCAGCTCCTCGCCGACCGCGCCTCGCAATGGCTGGTGCTGATCGCCATCCTCATCGGGCTTGCGACCTTCGCGGTCTGGTTCTGGTGGATCGGCTCGCCGCTGCTCTTTGCCCTCACCCTGACGATCACCGTCTTCGTCATCGCCTGTCCCGATGCGCTCGGGCTGGCGACGCCGATGGCGGTCATGGTCGGCACCGGCCTCGGCGCCACGCACGGCATCCTCTTCAAGAACGCAGGCGCGCTCGAGGACGCGACCAAGCTCGATGTGATCGTCTTCGACAAGACCGGCACCCTGACCATGGGCCAGCCACGCGTGGTGGAGGTGGTGGCAGCCGAGGACCGGGAGGAGGACGAGGTTCTGTGGACGGCGGCAGCGGTCGAGCGCGGCTCCGACCACCCGCTCGCTTTGGCGATCGTAGAGCGGGCCGAGGGGTTCGACGTGCCGGAGACGCGCGCCTTCCTCAATCTGGAGGGCAAGGGCGCGCGAGCCGAGATTGAAGGCGAGACGGTGTTCCTCGGCAACCGCCGGCTCATGGATGAAGAGAAGATCGAGCTCGGCGCGCTCGCGGAGGAAGCGGAGCGGCTCAAGGGCGCCGGTCGCACGGTGGTGCATGTCGCCCGCGGCGGCCGCATCCTCGGCCTCGTCGCCATCGCCGACGCGCCGCGCCCGAGCGCCAAGGCGGCGGTCACCAAGCTGCGCGAGCGCGGCGTCGAGGTCGCAATGCTGACCGGCGACAATGAGGGCACCGCCAAGCGTATCGCGTCAGAGCTCGGCATCGATATCGTGCTTGCCGACGTGCTGCCGGGCCAGAAGGCTGACAAGGTCAAGGAGCTGCAGGCCCAGGGCAAGCGGGTCGGCATGGTCGGCGACGGCGTCAACGACGCGCCGGCGCTGACCCAGGCCGATGTCGGCTTCGCCATCGGCGCCGGCACCGACGTCGCGATGGAGAGCGCCGACGTCGTGCTGATGAGGAGCGACCCCTACGACATCGTCGGCGCGATCGAGCTGTCGCGCGCGACCTTGCGCAAGATGCATCAGAACCTGTTCTGGGCGGTCGCCTACAACGTCGTCGCCTTTCCGATGGCCGCCGGTGTGTTCTATCCCCTCGTCGTCAGCCCCGAGGTCGCGGCGCTCGCCATGTCGGGCAGCTCGGCGCTGGTCGCGGTCAACGCCCTGCTACTCAAGCGCACGCGATTGGAGGGCATCGATCGCGGCGGGCCCGACGCGGCGGTAAGTGCCCGCCCTGCGGAGGCGGTCGAATGAGCTGCCGGGACGGGGCGACGATCTTCAGATTGCGCAGCGACGCTGCGGGCAGCGTGGGAGGATAGCATGGATCATGGAGAGAACCGGCGCGGATTCTTCGCCTCGCGCGCAAACATGGTCCTGCTGGTCTTCCTCGCCGTGGGCGGCTTCTACCTCGTCTCCGAACACTGGGCGCACCTTATCGGTGTCGGGCCGCTGCTGCTCCTCCTCGGTCTCTGCGTTGGCATGCATTTCTTCATGCATAGGGGGCATGGGGGTCATGGGTCTGGCAGCGACGAAAGCGGCCCTCCGCCGGGAGGCGGCCGGGAACCCG
>NZZV01000022.1 GCA_002698945.1 Acidimicrobiaceae bacterium | reverse complement strand
TAGGGCCGCCGTGGTCGCAGCCCGGCAGCGACGATGCGAGCCGCACCCAGTCGACGTCGCCGGCCGCGAGGTGCTCGAGGATCACCACGTCTGCCGTTCCGGGAGCCGCCCGACGGACCGGCCGGCTCGAGTGCTCCGGCTTGTCCTGCGACGCCGAGAGCACATTGGCGATCGGGTTCGGCCGAAGATCGACACCGAGCTCGGCCTCGATGCCGGTGATGATCTTGCGACCCGTCGTCAGCACCGACTGTGCCGTCTCCTGGATCCGCTCAGGATCACCGGCCGCCCATGAGGCCACGTACGGGATCGAGTACTCGGCGGAATCCACGCCGAGTGCGTCGCACACGACGAACGCCACCGACTCGGCCTCGACCTCGACGCGCTCGCGGAGCTTGCCGCCGTTCTCCCCCAACGTCGGATCGTGCATCAGCACATGGGCGAGTTCATGGATCTGGGTCTTGAGTGCCTGCTGCGGCGACAGATCATCGCGCACGATCACCACCCGCTCGACGAACTTCGTGATGCCCTTCGCCTCCGGTGCGCCCTCGATCGGTCCGCGCTGCAACGTGAACCCGGCCGCGTAGATCTGGTTCGCAACCGCCTCCCACAACTCCGGCGGCGGATCCTGACCCTCGAGCAGCCTTGGCTGCGCTGGCAGGTCGGGCGGTGACACCAGCTGCGTCTGGCAGAACACCGGAACGAGCTTGTAGCCGACGATCGCCGGGTCGCTCGGCAGACCCGTCTCGGGATCGACCTCCCGGGTTCGGGCGCGGATCGGCGCGAAGACTCGAAGCGCCGTCTCACCCTTGCGGATGCGACACGGCTGACCATCCTCAGCGGTGATCTGCTTCCACGTGTGGAACGACGCCACCAGCCCGTCAGCGCCTTGGACGGCGAGCAGCATCTGATTGTTCGGCGAGTACCGGTGGAACGAACCCGCCACCTTCAGCAGGTTCCGCCAATCCTCACTCGACGCGAGCGCGGCGACCCCTTCGCGCAGCGTTTCGTGAGCGGCGAACAATCGCTGCTCGTGGGATCCATGAGCCATATCCATGGCCCGACCGTGAAGCCGCCACCACCCCAGCCACCACCCCGGCTACCACCCCGGGTGCACGAATTCAGGGCTCCTCGTGCCGCCGTCCGTGGCCACAAGACTCTGGGTGCGCTGGCGTACGGTCGCATCCGCTGGTTGGGGCCCCGCTCGAATTCGCGGGCGGAAGACTTGTCCGGCGGCCGGCTTCCGACGAGATGTACATTCCACGTCGTCGACTGAAGATCGGGGCGGGAGTCTTTCGACTTGCCGTGTCGGCGGAACTCGTCGGCGGTCTCGGTCTCGAAGTAGGTCGAGGTGGTGTCGAAGAACAACAGATCCACCTCCAGATTCAGCAGGTCCGCGACGGCGAAGAACACCGCTTCTTGCACCTGCGCTTGGGCATCCGCGGCGACCAACAGGTCCATCGCGCGATACGCCTGATCATCATCCATCGCCTCCAGCCCCGCGATCGCGACATCGTTCGATGCCCACTCGGCTGCAGCGAGCTTCGAGGCCGAGTCGATCGCCCGGTTCGCCACCAACGCGAACAAGACACGTTCGACGTCAGTCGTGAACTTGCGGCCGCCGAGCACCGTCGCCAACGCTCGGTCAACGCCAAGTTGGCGCCACAGGCCGTCGAGGAGCCAGGCGACACCGATCGGCCGGGACGACACCACCGACAGCCCGTCACCAGGCTCGATCCCGTCATCACCGCCGGCGTCGGGCTCGCCGAGGTAGCGGTTGATCGATCGCACCAGCCGGCGCAGACCATCGGCGTCGAGGCGGTCCTCGCGACCGAGGTTCAGCAGCTTCACTTCGGCCTGGGTCACCCCATCGACGCGGCGGTTGTGTGCGAGCTGGATGTAGCGGACGATCGACCCGTCACGGTTCTTCCGCTGCGTCGTCCGCAGGTACATGCCCACACCATCGCGAAACCAGTGAACAATTGCAACGACTGTGGACAAAGTCGCGTGCCCACGCTTTCGGACCCGTCGGCCCACCCGCAACCCGTCTACCAGCATGTTCGCGCGCCGGACCCGCCTCATGTGCCCATCAACCGCGGAAGCCCGGCATCGGTGCGTCTCAGATTCAACGAGGCGTTGGTTTGGGCGGACGGTCTTGGGTTCGAATCCCAGCGGGCGGACTTCCCGAAAGGCGAACGTACCTTCACAGTTGCCTGCGGAAGCTCGGCGCAGAATCACCCGCGCCTTTGAGCCAGAGCGAGTTTCGGTCGGACGTCTCCGGGCACCGTGGTCAAGAAGACAAGTCCGATACTTGCGCTTCCTTCGGTGGTCGAGGTCAAGGTTGCTATGGTCCCCCGACATGAGCGATGCCGACGCCATGGATCTCGCCTTGCTCGCGTTCCGCTGCGGAGTGGGCGCCGTGATGCTTGCCCACGGGTACAACCACATCTGGGGTGGCGGCAAGATCCACGGCACGGCGGGATGGTTCGGTTCGATGGGGATGCGGCCACCGCTCGTCCAGGCGTGGCTCGCCAGCATGACCGAAATCGTCGGCGGCACCCTGCTCGTGATCGGGCTCTTGACTCCGTTCGGTGGTGCAGCGGTCGTCGGCACTATGTTCGTCGCCTGGGCGATCAACCATCGCGGCAACGGCTTCTTCATCTTCCGCCCGGGAGAGGGCTGGGAGTACGTGATGACGCTCGGGCTGTGCGGCATGCTGCTGGGTGCGATCGGACCTGGCTCGTGGTCGCTCGACGATTGGCTCGGCCTCCGTGACGACCTCACGGGCATGCCGGGGCTCGCGGTCGCTGCAGGTGCCGGTTTGGGCGGCGCTCTCGTGCTGCTCGCCGCCTGCTGGCGTCCCCCGGCCCGTTGATCGGGGCAACCGACACCACCGCTCACCCATCACGACGCTCACGTCGAGGAACACAGCGAACGCCGGGCGCCCCGACAGGTGGCGAACTCGTCCGCCGAGCGTCGTGTTGTCTGGTGTTCACGGGTGCCGACGCTTCCGGACCTGAGCCAACCTCACATCCCCGACCCTCGACGTCATCGCTCCATGGTCTACAGTGCCATGCGCATCATTCGACGAAATGTCCCCACGTTGTGGGACGAGGAGCAGGCATGAACCAGTCCCACACCACCCCGCCGGAAGCGTCCGGACCGGAACGGCGCCGGCGGGCGCAGGGCGCTCGAGCCGATGCCCTCCAAGCAGAGCTTGCGAAGACCGATCCCGGTCTGGCCAACTTCGCCGATGGCTTCATCTTCGGCGACGTCTGGGGGCGACCCGGCCTCACCTTCGAAGAACGCATGATGGTCGCGATCACAGCACTCGCCGCGACGGGTCATCCGACACAGCTCAAGAACTACCTGCATGGAGCGCTCCAGGACGGAACGCCTGCATCGAAGCTGCATGAGATCTTCGTGATGCTCACGGTGTACTGCGGATTCCCAACGGCGCTCGATGGGATGATCTTGTGGCAGCAGGTGCTCGACTCCGCACGCCGCCAGGGCATCCACATCGACCTCGACGAGCGGGACACCGAGTGAGAGAGGTCGAACCGGCCCGACGCACGGCGTTGGTTGACGAGGTCGCGCGGTTCGTCCGGAGCCACCCGACGGTCGATCTCCCCGAGGCGTTGGACGAACGCTTTCGATGGCTCGTCACCTATCAGGGAGAACTCCACCGTGCTGGTCTGGCCGTGCCGAGCTGGCCGACCGAGTTCGGTGGACGTGGCGTGCCGATCTCCGAAGCGATCATCATCCTTGAGGAACTGGGCAAGGCCCGCTCGCCGGAGCTGATCAACTTCGTCGCCGTCGAGGTTCTCGCCCCCGACCTGATCGCTTTCGCCGACCGCCAACAGCTGCGGGAGTGGCTGCCTCGGATGGCATCGGCCGACGAGATCTGGTGTCAGCTCTTCAGCGAGCCAGATGCTGGATCCGATCTCGCCAGCCTGCGCACCCGGGCGCACCGAGTTGACGATGGGTGGCGGATCACTGGGCGCAAGGTCTGGAGCACCTGGGCACAGTTCGCGGACAGGGGAATGCTGCTCGCACGAACCGGCCCGACCGACAGCCGCCATCGGGGTATCAGCGCGTTCGTCATCGACATGCGTCAACCCGGCATCGAGGTGAACCCGCTCGTCACCATGACGGGGGCGTCGGAGTTCGCTGAGGTGACCTTCGACGACGTTCCCGTCGACGCGGACGGACTCATCGGTGAGGTCGACCGGGGCTGGGCCGTCACTCTGCATGTGCTCGCCAATGAACGTGGTCCGTACGCCCTCCGACGCGCGGCCATGCTCCGAGCCGCGATGGCCAGTGTGCCCGAACGCGCTCGCGGTGTCGACCACACCCGAACGCGAGCGTCCGTCATCGACGCGTACATCGCCATGTGGTTGCTCGATCGGCGGATTTCGCAGGTGGCGGACGACATCCAGACCGGACAGCCTGTCGGCGAAGGCGCGCCGATCACGAAGATGTCGCTCACCGACGCCGAGCAGCTGATCTTCGACGCCGCTCACGCACTGCTCGGCCCCCATGGGGTCGTCGGTCCCGACGATCTGGGATGGGTCGAGGGATGGCTGTACTCGCGAGCAGCATCGATCTACGGAGGTTCTGCCCAAGTGCAGCGCAACATCATCGGCGAACGCCTCCTCGGTCTCCCTCCCGAGCCACACCCCCGCTGACCGTGGAGGCGACACCCCCATCAACCCTGACGAGCGTTGCGCGCGACGGCGAAGAAGACGGGATAGCGACCCGTCGGGCGTTCGAGCTCGAGCAGTGGACGGAACTCGACCTGCTCGAACCCAACCTCTCGGAGTTGGCGCTCCAGCACCACCCGATCGAATCCGCGATGACCCTCGAACTCGACTCCGTGGAGCGTCCCGTCCTCCGAATCGAGGTCGACGATGCACAGGTGCCCACCGGGCCGGAGCATCCGAGCGAACACGTCCAGCAAACGAACGGCTTCGACGACATGGTGCAGCGTCATCACGATCGCGATCAGGTCGAATCGGTCGTCGGGCAACTCACCAACCGTCAGATCGAGGTCCCAGACCCCGGCGTCCGCCGGCAGCGTGCCAAGCTCCTGCTTGCCACGAATCACGTCGCGCATACCAGCGGACACCTCCGCCAGGACGATCGAGCCCAGATCATCTCGGAGCGCTTCGGACAACAGGCCGGTACCAGCGCCGTAGTCCAGGAACCGCTCGGACCCATCGAGGGACACCATTGCGCGAATCATGTTGGCAGCTAACTCGGCTCGTTCGACTTTGACAGGATCGTCGTCCCATGTCGCGGCGCGCTCATCGAAACTCTTGGCAGTCATGGATCGGCTCTCCTCCGCAACGCCCAGCATTTCCCAGCGTCGCGGTCAGGCTACCGCTGTGATCGCGCCGCAGGGCCAGCGGCCCGACCCTTGCCCCGGCACCACCGATGAGTGACGCATCTGGGCCGAGCGGACCGCTCGTCGGTCTCAAGGTCGTCGAACTCGCACATCTCGTCGCCGGCCCGATGGCCGGATCGATCATGGCCGATCTCGGCGCTGATGTCGTTCACGTCGAAGCACCGCAGACGGGCGATCCCGCTCGGAGGGTCGGCCCGTCGAAAGACGGTGTCCCGCTCTGGTGGAAGGTCGGCGCGAGGAACAAACGCTCGGTCACCATCGATCTTCGTACGAGCGAGGGCCAGTCGCTCGCACGTCGACTCGCGGGGTGGGCCGACGTCGTCATCACGAACTTCCGCCCTGCGACGCTCGAGCGGTGGCAGCTCGACCACCGGACACTGCAACGAACCAACCGGTCGTTGATCACGCTCCAGATCTCGGCATTCGGCGCAACCGGCTCGGGTCGTGACCGGACCGGCTTCGGCAAGATCGGCGAGGCCATGAGTGGGGCACCGTTCCTCACCGGCGACGCGTCGGGTCGACCGATGCTCGCCGGCTATCTCCTGAGCGACGCGGTCGCCGCCCTGATGGGCGTGGTCGCCGTCGAGGCGGCGCTGTATCGACGGTCGGTCGACGAGTCGTTCGACGGCGAGTGGATCGACGTCGCGCTGTTCGAGCCGCTGTTCCGGATGATCGACTGGCAGGTCATCGTCCATGACCAACTCGGATTCGTCCCCGAGCGGGCGGGCGACGACTCACCGATGTCGGAGACCGCGCTCGTGGAGACGCTCCTCACCGATGACGGCGACTGGATCGTCGTCAGTTGCGGCACGGATCGAGCACTCGCGGGTGCGGCCGAGATCGTCGGCCGGGTGCAGGGGGAACTGGACCCCGCCGAGCTCGGGCGCGCGCTCGGCGAATGGGTCGCCACGCGCCCGACGAACGAATGTGAGACCGTGCTCGCCGGCGCGGGTGTCTCGGTGTCGCGCGTGTACTCCGTCGCCGACATCGTCGCCGACCCGCTCTACACCGCTCGCGAGAACATCGTGACCGTCGACGACCCAGATCTCGGCCCGGTGCGAATGCCGGCCGTCCTCCCCCATCTGCGGTCGCATCCGGGTCGCGTCTGGCGGACTGCCCCGACACTCGGTCAGGACAACGACGACGTGTTCAGCAACCTGCTCGGCCTGAGTCAGTCCGAAATTTCGCGCTTGCGGCGCTCCGGCACGATCTGATCGCGATCAGGCGTCCGGCCGGGCGACGACCGTGTTCCGGAGGACACCGATCCCGTCGATCTCCAGTTCGACCACGTCGCCGGCGCGCAGCCACTTCCTCGTGTCACGCAATCCGCACGTGCGCAGCTCGAGGATGCACCCGGTGCCCACGGTGCCGGAACCGAGCACGTCGCCCGGCACGAGGCGACTGTCACGCGACGCGAACGCCACCAACTCCGCCCACGAGAAGTGGATGTCGGACAACTCACCACCGGACCATGCCTCGCCGTTGACACGTGCTTGCATATGGGCCTTGGGTCGTCCTTTGTCGATCCCCTCGAACTCATCGAGGGTCGCGAGCACCGGCCCGATCGAGGTCGCGAAGTCCTTACCCTTGATCGGCCCGATTCCCTGCTTCATCTCGTTGGTCTGGATGTCACGCGCCGACCAGTCGTTGAGGATCGTGAAGCCCGCGATCACGTCCATCGTGGACGGATCCTCCGGATCCAGGTTGGAGCACTCCGCTCCGATCACACACGCCGCCTCGAGCTCGTAGTCGAGACACCGGGTGCCGCGTGGCGGCATCACGTCGTCGTCAGGACCCCGGACCACGGCTGGGTTCGTGAAGTAGAAGATCGGCGACTCGTACCAGCCGGGATCCACCGTCCGGTCGGGGCGGGAGTCCCGAGCATGCGCCTCGAACGCCATGTAGTCCCGGATCGACGGCGGCCGATCGATCGGAGCGAGCAGCTGCACGTCGTCCAAGGAGAGCGGGGCGCCGATCGGTTCCGGCCGTTCCCGCCGCATCGCTATCTCGATCAGCGCCGCCTGTCCCCCCTCGGAGACAGGAATCGCGGATCGGTCCTCGATCAACGCGACCAGTTCCTGCCCGTCTACGTCAAGTCGTGCCAGTCTCATGTGTCCTCCATTGTCTGTCGAGTTGGAATTTGCTCACGCCCCGGTCCGCTCGAGCACCGCTCGAAGAGCAGGTACGACACCACCGACCAGTTGAATCTGCTCGTCGGCGAGATCGGGGTCGAGTCCGGGTAGGTGGACCCGGAGCGCGAAGGCAGCGGCCTTCGCTGCCTCGGCAACGGTCGTCAGCTGTGCCACGATGGCCTCTGGCGTCCCGCTGATCAGGGCGTCGGTCGTGACCGACTGCATCCACGAACCACCTTCGGCCTTCGCGCGATACGCGGCCAGTTGGGCTTCGAACAGGTGCACGGGCGGGTCACCGACCCACACTCGGCGGCCGACGACGCGAGGGCCCGTTCCGCCAGCTTGCTCGAAGTCGGCGACGACCCGGGCGAGGTCGTCGGGACGCGCCATGGAGTCCATGAGCAACCCGATGCCAGCGTCGGCGGCGCGGGTCGCAGCCCGCTTGCTGCCCGCGGCGCCGACCATTGGTATCCGCCGCCCGGCAAGCCAACGGATCGCGTGGTCGCGCCCGAGCGGTTCGTCACCAGCACCAGACAGAATCGCCGTCAGGCGCTGCAGGTCGGAGCCGTAGGTGCCACCCCGCCGTTCGAAACCTGGGATGTCGAGCGCAGTGAAGTCATCCGCGTGGTACCCGGGCGCGAAGCTCGCGCCGACCCGACCTGGAAAGCGGGCGTCGAGCCACGCCAGGTTCTCGGCCACCAAGCCGACGTTGCGCAACGGCAACAACAGCGGATTGGGTCCGGACCAGATCGATTCGGTCGCCGACAGGATCCAGCTCGCAGCCTGCAGCGGATCGGGAAGGTAACTGCTGAAGCCGGCGTGGTGCTCGGCCATTGTGGCTCCGTCGAACCCGGCGCGTTCGGCGATCACCGCTTGGCGCACCAGACGGTCGACAGCGTCCGGGGCGGGGAGGTCGTGCAGGTACAGTCCGATGCCGATGGTGCCTGGCGCAAATGCCGTCATGTGATGATCTCCCCGAGTCGGTGAACTTGTTCTTCGAACATCGCCGCCGGCACCTGCGGCGACAGGAGCACGTCGTCAACGCCGTTGGCGCGGTACATCTCGATGCGTTCGGCGACATGATCGGGTGTACCGACAGCGCAGAAGGCGTCGATGAAGTGATCGAAGTCCTGCCGGTACCTGCTGCCCAGCACCTGTGCGGCGACATCGCGAGCACGTCGTGCGTCGTCATCGATGCTGGTGAACAACACCATGCTGACGCGGAATCCGTCGAGGTCGCCGCGCAGCTCCGTCAGGCGTTCGATGCTCGAGCGGAGCCGTCGCGTCGAAACCGCATAGGCACACCACCCGTCGTACCGCGAGGCACGGACGAGCGCGGGTTCGGATCGACCGCCGATCCAGATCGGTGGGCCTCCGGTCCGGGCCGGCAGCGGCGAACCGCGAACGCCAGTGATCGGGCGCAACGGACCGGGGTGGTCGACCGGCTCCCCGGTCCAGAGTTGTCGGACGATGTCGAGGTACTCGTCGGTGCGCGCGCCGCGCCCTCGCGGCGAGACCCCCATCGCGTTCCACTCCCATTCGAACTCGCCACCGACACCGACTCCCAAGATGAGACGTCCGCCCGAGACGAGATCGATGGTCGCAGCCTGCTTGGCGACGACGACCGGGTCGCGAAGGGGCAGGAGTAGGACTCCGGTCCCGAGCTGAACTCGCTCGGTGACGCCGGCGAACATCGCAAGGAGCGCCAACGCATCGGGGTTCTCTCCCGTGGGGAAGAGATGATCTCCGACGAAAAGCAGGTCGAAGCCCGACTTGTCGACGTGGCGGGCGACGCGCGGATAAAAGGCCGGGTCGTCGGGCATCCCGAGTGGCCAGGACCCGATCAATAGACCGGTTCGGGGTTCAGGGCGCAACGACAATCCCTTCCTCCGTGAGACGGTCGACCGCGGACGAGTCGAAGCCGAGCAGGCCGCTCAACACCGAACGGTTGTCGGCTCCGACCGGGCCCGGCACGGGCGGTTGCCACGGATCGGCCCCGATCCGAACGGGCGGCGCGACGATGCTGAGTCCGGCGATGCCTTCAAGATCGCAGAAGCCGGTCGCACTCAGCGCTCGATGACGGTCGACAGCGTCGGCCAGGTCGCGCACGTGAGCCGCGGGAATGCCCGCGAGGTCGAGACGTTGCAGCCAGGCTGCGGTCGTGTCGGTGCGGAACACCCGCTCGAGCATCTCGTCGAGTTCGCCACGGTGCGCGAGCCTGCCGGTCTGATCGGCGAAGCGATCGTCACCTTCCACCGGTGGGCCGACGAGCGCCGCGAGCTTTCGGAACAGCCCGTCGTTCGGTGCTCCGACGACGAGATCACCATCTGATGTCGGGTAGACGCGGTGGGGAGTCGTGGTCGCGAGCGACGACCCCATCCGTCGTGGAGCTTCTCCTGTGGCCACGAACGCGGATGCGCGATCGTTGAGCAGTGCCATCGCGACATCGAGCATGGTCACGGTGATCGTTTCGCACGATCGTTTGCCGGACAGCGCAGCCATGGCGCCGAGCGCGACCCAGAGCGAGGTCACGTGGTCGAGAATGCTTCCCGGGGTCCGGCATGGCCCGCCGTGCTCCTCACCGGTCAGGCCGAGCAAACCCGATTCGGCTTGCACCATCAGGTCGTACCCAGGCCTCGCCCCATCGTCGGGGTAGAACGCCTCGACCGAGCAGTGGACCAGTCGGGGGTTGACGCGATGGCAGCTCGCGGCGTCGATGCCGAGTTCGGCTGCCTTGCCGGGCCGGAGATTCTGGATCACGACATCGGCGTGTTCGCACAGGCTCTCGATCACGGGCCTGGCACCGGGCTGTCGAAGGTCGAGCCCGAGGTAGCGTTTGCCGTGGTTGACGCTCGCGAACAAGCTGCTCACGCCGCCCGGCGACGGTGGATAATCACGACCCGAGTCGCCGCCAGGGCCCTCGACCTTGATGACGTCAGCGCCGAAATCGCTCAGCACGCTTGCTGCGTACGGCCCGGCGATGTTCATACCGAAGTCGACGACGACGACGCCCGCGAGCGGGCCTCCCGACTCAGCCACGCTGATCCTCCTGGGTGTGACGACGTTCGAGAACATCGAGGAATGGACGCGCGACGGCGGCCACGACATCACCTCGAGCGCCCGACGCTTGCTCGAACAAGGCGAGATCCTTCGTGAGCAGGCGAGCGACATGACCCGCTCGTGACGGCGCCGCCACGGTCTGGAGCCGGCCGAGCGCGAAGCTCGCGCCGCTTCCTCCACCGATCGCCGCGACCACCGCGTCTCGGTCAAGGTTGAACGACTCGGCGATGCCGAGGATCTCCGCAGCGAGCGCGAGTTGGGCTGTGTACAGCGCGTTGTTGAGCAACTTCGTCCGCTGCCCGCTGCCGACTCCGCCCATGACCAGCACGGTGCCGAGTTGGTCGAGGACGTCGCGACAGCGATCGAGCGCCGCCGGGTCGCCGCCGGCCATCACGCGGAGACGGCCGACGGCCGCCGCGTCGGCCCCACCCGACACGGGGGCGTCGATCAGCGCTGCCCCGCTCGACCGGACCAGTTCGTCGAGCCCCTCGATGAGATCGGGAGCCACCGTGCTGTGGATGCAAACGACCGTTCCCTCGACCAACCCGGGCACGAGCCCCTCGACGACCGCCTGGACCGCCTCACCGTCGGTGACGCACACGCCGACGACGTCGCACGCTCCGAGGTCGGTCAGCCGATCGACGCGCTGTGCGCCGCCGCCGAGCGCAGCGGCGGTCGCTTCCGGACGTCGGGCCCACACGGCGACCTCGAACCGTTCGGCCAGCCGGCACGCCATCGGGGTTCCGATGTCGCCCAACCCGACGAACCCCACGCGCGTCACGGTCGGGCCCCCGACATCGTCAACCTCCCCGTGGCCTGGCATCGCATCAGGCCGCGACCACGAAGGACGCAACGGTGGAGAACGATCCGCCGATGTTGAGGGTCAGCACCGTCCGAGCTCCATCGACCTGGTAGTCGCCGGCCCCATCGGTGACCTGCTTCCAGGCGTCCAAGACCATCCGCACGCCTGTCGCGCCGACCGGGTGCCCGAGTCCGAGGAGCCCGCCGCTCGGGTTGATCGGCAGGCGACCGGTCGCTTCGATCACACCGTCCTCGATTGCTTGCCATCCCATCCCGGGTGGAGTGAGACCGGCGTGATCGATCGCCGCATACTCCGAGATCGAGAAGCAGTCGTGCACCTCGAGCGCGTCGACTGCCCAGACGTCGGGGAGATCGGCTCGGCGGAGCGCGTCCTGGACGGCGTCGCGCACGTGCGGGAAGACCAGCGGATCGTCGGGCCTGGCCCGCAGCTTGTCGGAGAGCGCGAGCGGTGCGGTGCGGTGCCCCCAGCCCGAGATCGCGGGCGCAACCCGATCGGTCGGGCCGCGCGCACACCACTCCGCGGCGAACTCATCACTCGCGACGACGACCGCTGCCGCACCATCGGTGATGCGTCCACAGTCGTTCTTGCGGAGCAGCCCGCGCACCACCGGGTTGGCGTCGTGTGCGCCGAACGACACCGGCCGGTCCCACTCTCGGGTCTGAGCGTTCGGGTTCCTGCTTGCGTTCTCGAAGTTGATCTCGACGATCCGAGCGAGGTGCTCGTGGCGCAACCCATATCGGCCGTCGTATTCGTCAGCGATCTCGGCGAACTGCGTTGGCCACGGGAAGTCCTCGTCGACGACCTCGCGGTCGGCCCACGCCGCGCAGCGCAGCAGCTCGGCGGCCCGAGCGGCGGGCACGTTGCGCATCACCTCGACGCCGCACACGAGGGCGACGTCGTAGCGGCCAGCTTCGATCTCGGCCATGGCTGCGAGGAGCGCCATGCTGCCCGACGCACACGCCGCCTCGTGCCTGGATGCGGGCAATCCGTGGAAGGCCGGGTCGATGGAGACGAGCATCGCACCGAGGTGCGCCTGATTCTCGTACAGCTCGCCGGCGAGGTTTCCGACATGCGCGGTCTCGATCTCGCAGGCATCGACGTCTGCCTCGGCGAGCGCCTGCGGCACGAGGTCGCGGAGCAGGGCGTAGATGCCGCCCGCCCCGGCCTTGCGAGCGAAGTCGGTCTGGAACCCGCCGAGTACGTGCACAGTCCGCGTCACGATGCGACCTCGAGGTGGCGGTTCGCGGTGGTCATCTCGAATTCTCGATGGCGATCAGATCGTGCCTGTGGAGCGGAGCGCTTCGTATCGATCGGGCGCGATGCCGAGCAGGTCACGATAGACGTACTCGTTGTCTTGACCGAGGTCGGGTGCGGTCCGCCAAACCCGCCCCGGGTGCTGGGTCAGTCGCGGGGTGACGCCCGGCATCCGGAGTGGACCGAGCTCGGGGTCTTCGACCGTGATCACCTGCTCGCGCTCGCGGAAGGTCTGATCCTCGACGATGTCGGCGACGCTGAAGATCCGGGAGCAGACGACGCCGGCCGCCTTGAACTGCGGGATGCACTCGGCGGCGGTACGTTCCGCGACCCACTTGCCGACACCGCTGTCGATCTCCGCCATGCGCTCCGCCTGTTGGTCGCCCGTCTCGAATTCGTCCGCCGGGAGGCCGACGAGCACGGCGATGTTCTGGACCGATCGTGGTGTGCCGGAGGTGACCGTGACCCATTCGTCGTCTGCGGTGAGGTACGTGTTGACGAGGGCACTCGTGGCAGCCCAGATCTGATTGCCGACGCGCTCGGGCACCAGGCCGAGTTGGTCGTAGATCGGAACCTGCCACTCGAGCAGGCGGAACAGGCCCTCGAAGAGCGCGAGGTCGATCATCTCGCCGTCGAAGTCGGCGCTGTGGCGACGCGTCAGGGCGGCCGACACGGCGAAGGCGCCGGTGAGGGCGGTGACGGTGTCGGCGTGGGAGAAGCCGGTGAACACCGGTGGTCCGTCGGGGAACCCGGTGATGTGCACCACCCCCGACATCGATTCACCGACCTTGCCGAATCCCGGCTCGTTGCGAGCGGTCGTGTTCGCTCCCATCCCGGTGACGTGGAGCATCACGAGCTTGGGGTTGATGGCGTGCAGCGACTCCCAGTCGAGATGCCACCGCTCCAGCGTTTCGGGTCGCATGTTGGTGATCACCACATCGGCCCACTGCACCAGCTCGTTGGCGACCTTCTGACCCTCGGTGCTCCGCAGGTCGAGGGTGATCGAGCGCTTGTTCCGACCGCCGACCTTCCACCACAGCTTCACACCGTCCTTGGCATAGCCCATGCGCCGGCCCGGGTCGCCGCCGGCCGGATCTTCGACGTGGATCACCTCGGCGCCGAGGTCGGCGAGCAGCGTCCCCGCCAGTGGCGCAGCGGTCAGCTGCGCGAACTCGACCACTTTGATCCCGTCGAGGATCGGTACTGCTGGAGTTTCGTGTGTCATGTTGCCCCTTCTCGCATCACCTCGCACTGCGACGCGATGAACCCCGTGCCGCTCTTGCCGGCAACAACTAGTCTGATTGTAGGCAGAATTAAGACAGCTCGGGAAATCCGGCCGCGGCCGACGAGGCCCGTCGGATGACCCCGCGGCTGTCCAACTCCTCGATACGGCCGGCTTCGAGGCCGAGCTCCTCGAGGACTTCTTGCGTGTGCTGGCCCGGCACCGGCAACGAACCCGCCCGACCCGGGGTGCGGCCAAGGCGCGGTGCGGCCGCAGGCTGCGTGATCCCGTCGATCTCGACGAACGTCTCGCGTGACCGATTGTGCTCGTCGTCGATCGCTTCTCGCATGCTCAGCACCGGCGTCACACACGCGTCGACACCGTCGAACGCCTCGACCCACTCGTCGCGGCTGCGCGACTTGAACCGCAGCGCGAAGCGCTCGCTCAGATCGCTCCACGTCGTGCGGTCCCACCGGTCGCCGACGTCGCCGGGATCGATACCGAGCACGGAGATCAGCTGCGCGAAGAACCGCTCCTCGATCGCGCCGACAGCGACGAACCCGCCGTCTGCCGCTTCGTACGCACGGTAGAAGGGCGCCGAGCCGTCGACGAGGTTCTGACCACGATTGTCGTGCCAACGACCGAACGCCATCTCACCGAACCAGCGCGCCATGAGCAGCGCCGAACCGTCGACCATCGCGGCGTCGACGACCTGCCCGCGACCGCTGACGCTGGTCTCGAACACCGCGCAGAGGAGCCCGAACGCGAGCAGCAGTCCGCCGCCGCCATAGTCACCGACCAGATTGAGCGGCACGACGGGCGCAGCTGCCGGCCCGACGCTGTGCAGCACCCCCGCCAGCCCGATGTAGTTGATGTCGTGACCGGCTACCGCGGCCATCGGACCGCTCTGCCCCCAACCGGTCATCCGGCCGACGGACAGACGTTGGTTTCGCTCCCAGCACAGTTCGGGGGCGAAGCCCAATCGCTCGAGCACCATCGGGCGGAAACCCTCGATCAGCACGTTGGCCTCCTCGATGAGCGACCACGCAACGGCTCGACCTTCGGGGCTGGTGAGATCGAGCTGTACCGAACGCTTGCCGCGCATCAGCAGATTGCGATCCATCCCCAGCTCGTTGGTGTCGGGGCCCGGCCGATCGATTCGGACGACATCGGCGCCCATGTCGGCCAGCACCATGCCGGCGAACGGTGCCGGTCCGATCCCGCCGAGTTCGAGCACGCGCAATGAGGCGAGTGCGCCACCGCGTCCGACCATGAGTTCGGAACTCACCCATCGCTCGCTTCGAGTTCGTCGATCACCGCGTCGATGAACGAGGCTCGAGGAAAGCCGGCGTACATGGCGAAGTGCAATGCGAACTCGCGCAGTTCGGCGACGGTCATGTCACCGCTGGCGAGCGCGTAGCGGAGATGGGTCCTGATCGGTACGGGTTGCCCCGCTGCTGCGACGCAGGTGAGGGTGATCCACCGGCGGTCTTTGCGGCTGAGCCCGGGCCGCGACCACACCTCCGCCGCCAGGACGTCGAGCACGGCCTCACGCAACGGGGTGGCCGGCTCGGCGACCGCGCCTGCTGACACGTCCTCCCAGACCGCAATTGCTCGGGCGCGCCGATCGCTGGGTTCGTCCATGGTGCTCATCCCTTCGCCATGAGGTCTGCGACCTCGATCACGTACTCGAGGTGTGCGTCGACCGTCGGCAGTCCTCGACCGAGCGAGACGATCGACGCGTGCGTGCCGCCTGCCTCGAACCAGTCGAGGCCGACCCGCGCGGCGGCCGCTGGCGGTCCGGCTATCCGGATGAGCGCGTCGAACCCGAACTCGCTGGAAGGACGCCCTGCTTCGTCGAGGAAACGCTTCATCGTCGACAGGCGCTCGAACTGATCGGGGGCGCTCGACGACGCCAGGTACCCATCGCCCACACGAGCCGCGCGCCGCAGTGCGCGATCGTGGTTGCCGCCGACCCAGATCGCAACGGGCACCTCGGGCACAGGGTTCAGCGCGGCGCGATCGATGCGATGGAACTCGCCCGACAGATCGACGACCTCGCCCGTCCACAGCCGCCGGAGCACGTCGATCTGCTCGTCCATTCGCCGCCCCCGGTCGGCAAACGCGACACCCAGGGCCTCGAACTCGACGGGATTCCATCCGGTGCCGACGCCGAGCCGGACACGACCACCCGAGAGGAGCGACAGGTCGGCGACCTGCCGGGCGACCAATGCTGTCTGGCGCTGTGCCAACACGAGCACGCCGGGGACGAACTCGAGATCAGGGACCAGCCCGGCGAGATAGGCGAACAGTGTGATCGGGTCGTGGAACGGGTCGCGCTCGGTGTACGGCCCGGTCAGCGCCGGGTCCCTGGCGTCGTGTGTCGCGCCGAGGACGTGGTCGTACGCCAGGAGATGACGGAGGCCCGCTCGCGCGATCTCGCCTGCGAATTGGCATGCGTTGTCGGGTCGTCCACCCATCTCGGTCTGGGGATAGACCGCCCCGATTCGATGTGATTCGTTACCTGGCTCCACAGCGCTCCCTCAGCCTCGTCACGCGAGCACATTGTGCACTATGGTTCGCACGAATAGCGAACGCGCTCAGAACTGACGTGAGAGAGGGATCATGCTGAAGGTCGTCGATCCGATCGGTGAGATCGCTGGGACTGCGAGCACGGGTGAGACGTGGCAACTCGACCTGACCGGCCAAACGCTCGGCATCTTGTGCAACGGCAAGGCAAACGCCTCGCCACTGCTCGAGGCCGTTGCGGCTCGGCTCGCGCTGAAGTTCAATCTTGCCGGCATCATCCGAGCGGACAAATCGCACGAAGCCAGCGGACCCGGGCTACCGGCACCGCCCGAGATGATCGACCGCCTCGCGTCGGGTGCAGTCGCGGTCCTGGTGGCGAGTGGCGATTGAGGCGCCTGCACGTCGTGGAGTGTCCACGACTCCGTCGAGTTGGAGCAACGAGGGGTGCGCACCGTGACGATCTGTACCGACGCGTTCGAGCAGATGGCCAGCCTCGAGAAGCGTGTGCTCGGACAACCTGATCTCGCGGTGGCGATCATCGAGCACCCCCTGGTGTACCGCACGGCCGAGGAGATCGAGCAGATCGCCGACGACCTGATGCCGACCATGAGCCAGATCTTCGTGGAGTCCGCTTCATGAGTCTCGTCGAGGTACCAGACGATCTGGGGGACTTCAACGCGTGGGCGACCGAGCAGCGATGGAGCGATGGGCTTCCTTTGGTGCCGCCGACTCGCGAACGTGTCGACGAGATGCTGCGCGGCACCGTGTGGCCTGCCGATGCGACCGTCGGAAAGATTCCGCCTCGTATGGCCGTTGCCACCGTCGAGAAGATCGCGGCCAACGCCGTCATGGCCGGGTGCCGGCCGGAGGCGATGCCACTCCTGATCACGGCAGTCCAAGCGATGCTCGAGCCGCCGGTGAATCTCTACGGTTCGCAGGCGACCACGCATCCGTGCGCCATCATGGTGATGATCACCGGGCCGCTCGCCCGCCGTGCCGGCGTTCACGGCGGCGCGGGACTGTTCGGACCGGGTTTTCCCGCCAACGCCACCATCGGTCGCGCCGTCCGCTTGATCCAACAGAATGTCGGCGGTGCCTGGCCTGCCGAGACGGACCGTTCGACACAAGGCACACCTGCCAAGTTCTCCTTCTGCTTCGGCGAGAACGAAGAGGAGTCACCGTGGCCGCCGTACCGTGTCGACCAGGGGTACGACATCGCCGACACCACCGTGTCGGTCGTGGCGGCCGAGGCGCCGCACAACCTCAACGACCACGTCAGCTCCGACGCCCGCGGCATTCTGTTCACGTTCGCCCAGACAATGGCCACGATCGGCACCAACAACGCGTACTGCAAGCCGGCCGATTTCGTCCTCGTCATAAGCCCTGAGCATTCCAAGATCGTTCACGACGCGGGGTTCTCACCTGCAGATGTACGCCAGTACCTCTATGAACGCGTCCGTATCCCGTACAAGCACTGGAAGCTCGGTGGCATGTTCGGAATGCTCAGCCAGCCACGTCATCTCGATGCCGCCGACGACGATTACATGGTGCCGATCCTCCAGACGCCCGACGACGTGCATCTCGTGGTCGGTGGCGGTGCGGGGCGCCACTCCGCATGGATCCCGACTTTCGGCATCTCGCGCGTCGGCACGAGGGTGGTCGCGGCTCAGGACGGTACGCCACTTCGAATCTGAGCCGCCACCCGTGCGGCGCGCCTCTGCGTCCGACCGGCAGCCAATCGCGTCGCCATGGGATGGCTACGATTCGACGACATGGACCGACACGATGACATCGGCGACGTGGCACGGGTAGCGGTCATCACTGGTGCGGCGAAGCACAACGGGATCGGCGCAGCATGCGCACGAGCGTTGGCCGAGGACGGTTTTCGGATCGTGGTGTCCGATGTCGAGGTCAGTGGCGTCTTCAGCGACTTCGAGCCAGATCAATCCGTGAACTACGGAATCGAAGTTCTCGCTCGGGAGCTTTGCGAGAACGGTTGCCTTGCCACGTCCACGACGGGAGATATCTCGACCGAGGCGGGAGTGGCCGCGATCGTCGACCACGCCATGAAGGAGTTCGGCCGGATTGACGTCCTGGTCAACAATGCCGCCACACCCCACGGCGCCGAACACGCAGCACTCGATGACGTCGCACTGAGCGATTGGGAGCGAGTGATGGCCGTCAACACCCGGGGGACGTTCCTCATGTCTCGGGCCGCATTCGCAGTGATGCGAGATCAACGTTACGGCCGAATCGTGAGTGTCTCCTCGATCGCAGGTCGGGTCGGACTCCCGAAGACAGGGGCGTACAGCGCCTCCAAGGCAGCGGTGATCGGATTGACGCGTTCGATGGCGGTCGATGGCGCCCCGCTCGGCATCACAGCGAACGTCGTCTGCCCGGGCTTCATCGACACCAACCGCACCACCAGCAGTCTGCGGCGGGCACGTCCCGGCGAAGAGACCCAAGCACGTGACGATCTCCGCGGGCGGGTTCCAGCGGGACGTCTCGGTCGAGCCGAGGACATCGCGACGGCCGTCCGATTCTTCGCGTCCGAGGCCGCGTCGTACGTCACGGCGCAAGTGTTGACCGTGGATGGCGGAGCGTTCCCCTCGTAGCGAGAATAAACCTGGATCGCGTTCTCGTCGGCAATGTCGGTGCAGAGATGGGCCCAGGGCCAGAACGTCATGGACCCGCCACTTCGCAGCGGGCACTCGGTTCTCCGGTGACTGCGCAGGAGAACGACCGTTGTGCCGCCAGAGCCAGCACTTCACGCCGCCAAGCCCTCGCGGACGTGGCCCTTGCGTCGGTCCGGTCAGTGATCGGCGGGGTAGGTAATGCTCAGCGTCGAGGCGTCGACGTCGGCTCCCTGGCGGGTGAGCATGTCTGCCGCCATGGCCGCCAGCATTTCCTTGGGGACCAGGCACTCGGCGCACGCATCCGGCGTCGCGGACACCGAGATCTCGACCACTCGGTCATTGAGTCGCGCGTCGAGGAGATATCCGTCGGCGATCAACATCGTCTTCATCGGACCGAGCGCCGCCTCCACGAGCTCCGCACTCATCGTTGCGCTCATTGCCCGACGATTCGACGATCACTATCAACCATACGCAGAAAATGTACCGGCTGCCGCGAGGGCGGCGCAACACGTCGTGGTTCTCGACCTCCCACCGGCACTCCCACGACTTTGCTCACTCATGGATTCAGCACTATGTTGAGCATGGATTCGATCGGAGGTGTGTCATGCAGAAGCTCGTCGACCCTACCGGCGCCATTTCGGGCGTCGAGAGCACTGGAGAGCGTTGGCAGCTCGATCTCAACGGTCAGACGCTCGGGTTGCTCAGCAACGGCAAGGCCAAGGCTTCCGACCTGCTCGAGGCAGTCGCTCGTCGTCTCGGCGACCGGTTCGACCTGGCCGGCGTCATCCGGGCCGACAAATCTCACGAGGCCGCTGGTCCGGCTCGACCGGCGACGCCCGAGATCATCGATCGATTGTCGAGCGGTGCGGTGGCCGTGCTGGTGGCCAGTGGCGATTGAGGTGCGTGCACGTCGTGGAGTATCCACGACTCCGTCGAGCTCACCAAGCGAGGGGTGCGCACCGTGACCATCTGCACCGACGCGTTCGAGCAGATGGCCACGCTCGACAAGCGAGTGCTCGGACAAGCCGATCTCGCGGTGGCGATCATCGAGCATCCGCTCGTGTACCGCACCAGCGATGAGATCGAACAGCTCGCCGACAGCGTCATGCCCGTGCTGGACCAGTTGTTCCGCGGGGTGGCTCCGTGAGCTTGGTCGAAGCACCAGACGACCTGTCGGAGCTGAACGAATGGGTGGTCGAGCAGCGGTGGAGCGACGGACTGCCGATCGTGCCGCCGACCCGTGAGCGCGTCGACGAGATGCTGCAGGGCACGTCGTGGCCGGCCGACACGGTCATCGGCCTCGTTCCCCCGCGCAATGCCGAGGCCACCGTCGACAAGATCGCGGCCAACGCCGTGATGGCCGGGTGCACACCCAGCGCCATGCCGATCCTGATTGCAGCGGTGCAAGCGATGCTCGAACCACAGGTGAACCTGTACGGAGCGCAGGCGACGACGCATCCGTGCGCGGTCATGGTGATGGTCACCGGGCCGGTGGCGCGGGCCGCCGGCGTGCACGGTGGCGCCGGGCTGTTCGGACCGGGCTTCCCCGCCAACGCCACGATCGGTCGCGCTGTCCGGTTGATCCAGCAGAACCTGGGAGGCGCCTGGCCCGGTGAGACCGACCGCGCCACCCAGGGCACGCCTGCCAAGTTCACGTTCTGCTTCGGCGAGAACGAGGAGGAGTCCCCGTGGGACCCGTACCGCGTGCAGCGGGGCTTCGCCTCCGACGAGTCGACCGTGACGGTGGTCGCGGCCGAGGGACCACACAACCTCAATGATCACGTGAGCTCTGACGCCCGTGGTGTGCTGTTCACGTTCGCGCAGACCATGGCCACGATCGGCACCAACAACGCCTACTGCACCGACGCCGATCTCGTGCTGGTCATGTGTCCCGAACACGCCAAGGTCGTGGCCGACGCCGGGTTCACCCCAGCCGACGTGCGCCAGTATCTCTACGAGCGCGCTCGTATCCCGTACCGGGAATGGAAGCTCGGCGGCATGTATGGGATGCTCGACCAACCCCGGCATCTTGACGCTGCCGACGACGATTACCCCGTTGCCATCCTCGAGACACCTGACGACATCCATCTCGTGATCGGTGGGGGCCCCGGCCGTCACTCCGCCTGGATCCCCACCATCGGAGTCGGTCGGGCCGCCGTCCGTCTCATCGCCGAGCCGGACGGGACACCTGTCCGAGCATGAACCGAGCGGCGGCGATCTGACGTGCAATTCGGCCTGGCCACGCTGCCAACCGATCTCGGTATCCGCCCCGACCGGCTCGCGAGCGCCGCGGAGGAGCGCGGCTTCG
>NZZV01000021.1 GCA_002698945.1 Acidimicrobiaceae bacterium | reverse complement strand
CCAACCCAAGACCCCGACCGACGACCCGATCAACCAACAACGAACCCACCACAACCCACCACTGCAATATCCGGGTCTGACCCCAACCGACCGTTCATGAGGGTCAGGACTCGGTGCGGGCTTCGTCGAGGAGGGGCTCGACGAGGACGCGGACGTCGGCCGGTGGGTTCTGCTCGAGACACCGCTCGAGGTATGGCACGGCACCGGACGGCGACTGGAGGAACCGGATCTGGATGATGCCGAGGAAGCAGTGGGCGTCGGGATACTCGGGGTCGAGCTCGACGGCACGCCCCAGCGAGTCGATCGACGACTTGAGCGCATCGGTGACCTCGGACGAGTCCTCCATCGCCCTGGTCGACAACGCGAGCGTCCACCCCCGGTAGGTCAACGCCTCGACATGGTCGGGGTCGTTGTCGAGCACCTCGTCGTACAGTGCCGCGGCGGCGCCCGGCTGGTCGAACATGACGGCGCGGGCCTGGGCGACGAGGACGGTGTTCTCGTCGCGCGGATCGAAACCGGTCGCGGTCTGGCCGGGGAGTCGTTGGGCCGACCACGCGGCCAGGGCCCACCACACGATCCCGATCAGGGCGACGACCGCGACGCCGCTCACGATCCGCCGTTTCCAGTCGACCGGCGGCTTCGCCGGCAGCGTCGACTTGCCGTCCTCGATCGCCCGGAGCGTCGCGGCGGCCCGGACGGTGTAGCCGTCGCGGAGCTCTCGGTAGTCGACCTCGTCGATGTCACCGGCGCGGTACTCGCGCTCGAGGTCGTTCAACGACCGGAGGAGGAACCGTCGTTCCTCCTCCAGTTCGGCGAGCCGGTCCGGATCGACGCCACCAGCGCGGTGGCGCACGCCGCTACGAGTCGTCGCCATCGTCGGTCGCCTCGCGTCGCGCCGGGACGGACTCCGGTTCGTGTTCGTCGAATCGAGCCATTGCGCCGGCGACGAGCGCGTAGTCGTCCTCGCTGGCGTCGCCGAGCGCACGCGCGCTCTGCTGCCAGCGACGGAACGCGAACCCGAGACCGGTCACACCGATCACGAACGCGGCGGCGGGCAGCGCCCACGCCAAGGCTTCGACACCATCGGCGGTGGGCACCAGCAACTCCTCACCGTCGTAGGCGTCGACGATGTCCTGGATGATCTGCTCGTCGGACTTGATGCCGTCGTTGACGTCTCGCTTGATCGCTTCGCGGATCTGCACCGACGCCGTGTTGCGCGACTCGTAGACGCTCTCGCCCTGACAGATCGGACACGCCAGTCGCTTCGAGATCGCCTCGATCCGTTCGTCGGGTGTGCGGGGTCCGGTGTCGCGAGTGGCTCCGACGGCGAGCAACGAGACCACCACGAGTGCGAGCAGCACCCACCCGGGCCAACCCTTCAGCCGGCGATTGACGCTCACGCCGCGCCCTCCCGCATCGCCTGCAGCGTGCCGCTCAGCCCGGCGGCGGTGACCTCGCCGATGTACCGACGACGCACGAAGCCGTTCGGGTCGACGATCCACGTCTCGGGCACTTGGGCGACACCGAACCCGTTCACGAACTCGTAGTCGGTGTCGTACACGATCGGCCAGTCACCACCCCGCTCGGCGAAGAACGCCTCGACCTCGTCGCGTGTCGAGTCGCGCACGACGGAGTAGAACTCGGCACCTTCGACACCGAGACCATCCTGCTGGGCCACGAACTCGATCAGCTCCGGGTGCTCGCGCACGCACGGCACACAGTCGTGAGTGAAGAAGTTCAGCACCACCCAACTCCCCTTGCGGCGCGACAACTCGAACGTGGAGCCGTTCTCGTGCTCGGCGCTGACGTCGGGCGCCAGGTTGCCGAGCAGCGGCGAGCCGGCCGTCGAGTCCTGCGAGGAGTCGGCCATCACCAGGACGGCGAAGAGTGCGACCACGACAACGGCGACGAGACCGGCGATGAGCGGTGCGACGCGCCGGCGCCGGGCGCCACCGTCAGTGCCCGAGTCGTCATTCGCCGCGTCGACGTGGGGATCGGTGAGCTCAGACACCGGCGACCTCCTGCGAATCGTTCCGCCCGGATGCGTCATCCGGGTGCGCCGCCGAGTCGGGCGTGTCGTCGTCAGTGCGACCTCGAGGCGTGCCCGGCTTCGCGTCCGTGTCGGTGTCCGTGTCGTCGGACGGGATCGGGGACGAGACCGGGTCGATCGGGTTGCGACGTCGGCGGCCCGGGAAGGCGGCGAGCACCGTGCCGACCGCCATCAGCGCGCCGCCGATCCACAACCAGACGATCAACGGCTTCGAGTAGGCCTCGATACGGACCTCGGTCGCCCCCGGCTGCGGCGCCTGAGTACCGGCGATCGTGAGGTAGACGTCGTTGGTCAGGCTGGTCGCGACGCTCGGGGTGCCGATCGCCTGGCCCATGCGCAGGTACGTCGTGATCGCGGGGCCGCGCGGCACACCGTCGACCAGCACGTTCGCCACGATGGCGTCGGCGCGGGCGTCGGTCTCGGCGACGACGTCGACCAGTTCGAACGTGTGGCCGTTCCACTCGACCTCTTCCCCCTGGGCGAGCAGCAGGTCGGTCGAGCTCGTGTAGGCGTTCGACGCGACGATCGCAACGGCGATCATGATGACGCCGAGGTGCACGATCATCCCGCCGTTGGCCCGGCCGACCAGACCACGCCACCCTTGGCGCCGGGTGGCGAGCACGATCTGGCGGAGCGCGGCACCACCGGCGAACCCGCCGAGCGCGAAGCCGATCAGCGGCCACAAGCCGTCGGCACCGACGGCGAGCGCGACCGCCAGCGCGCCCACGCCGCACCAGGCGGGCCAGAACAGCCGCTCGCGCAGCAGCTCGCCCGACGCCTTGCGCCACGGCAGCACCGGGGCCACCGCCATGAGGAACAGCAGCGTGATCCCGATCGGGATCGAGAGCCGGTCGAAGTACGGGGCGCCGACGACGGTGCGACGATCCTGCAGCGCCTCGACGATCAGAGGGAAGACCGTGCCGAGCAGCACGATGAACGCGAAGACCGAGAAGATCACGTTGTTGGCGAGGAACGCCCCTTCACGTGACACGGGCGAGTCCATCACGCCCGGTGCGCGAAGCCGGTCGCCACGCCACGCGATCAACGAGAGCGACACGACGACCACGATCGCGAAGAAGCCGAGGAAGTAACCGTCGACCTGGCCGGCGGCGAACGCGTGCACACTGTTGATCACGCCCGAACGGGTCAGGAACGTGCCGAGAATCGTCAGTGCGAACGTGGCGATCAGCAGGCTCAGGTTCCAGACGCGGAGCATCCCGCGCCGTTGCTGGACCAGCACGGAGTGGATGTAGGCGGTGCCGGTCAGCCACGGCAGCAACGACGCGTTCTCGACCGGGTCCCACGCCCACACGCCGCCCCAGCCGAGCACCTCGTAGCTCCACCACCCGCCGAGCAGGATGCCGATCGTGAGGAACCCCCACGCGAACAGCGCCCAGCGGCGGGTCTCCATCAACCAGCCCTCGCCGACCCGACCGGTGATGAGGGCGGCGATCGCGAACGCGAACGGCACCGAGAAACCGACGTAGCCGAGGTACAGCATCGGCGGGTGGAACAGCACCAGGATGTGGTCCTGGAGGAGCGGGTTGGGGCCGGGCCCGTCTTGTCCGATCGGCCACGGCGGGCCGGCCGAGAACGGATTCGCCGGTCCGAAGGCCACGATCGCGAAGAAGGTGCAGATGACGAACATGACGACCATCGCCCAGGCGACGAGTTCGTCGTCGAACCGGTCGCGGAAACGCCACGCCATCGCGGCGGTGTACCCGGCGAGGACGAGCACCCAGAGCAGGATCGACCCCTCCAGCGCGCTCCACATCGCGGCGACGTTGTAGATGCCCGGCGTGGTGTACGAGCCGACCTGCTGGATGAACGACAGCGAGAAATCGCGTACCTCGAGCGCCCGCTGCATCGCCACGGTCGAGATCAGTGCACCGGCGAGGATCAGCCAGGCGTAGACCGGCGTCTGGCGGAGACCGACGCGGTTGCCCGAGCGGATCGCGAACGCGGTCGACAACGCCCCGACGAGCGATGCGCCGAGCACCAGGAGCAGCCCGGCGTGACCGAGCGCACCGTTGAAGCTGACCGCGACCGTGCCCATGGCCTATGCCGCGCAGTCGACGGCGAGATCGTCGGCCTCGTCGAGTCGTTCGTCGTTGACGGAGACATACTCGTCGGAGTGCTTGACCTCGACGCGGTCGCCGAGGAACGTGGTGCCCGCCTCGTCGAAGGTGCCGTGCACGACGACCGGGATGCACTCTTTGAAGATGCCGCCCGGTTCACCGTCGTAGTAGATGGGGACGGTGGCCTCGTTGAACGACACGGTGAAGCTGGTGTCGCCGCCGGCCGACTCGACCGAACCCTGGTCGACGACGCCCTGGATGCGGAGCCGCCGGTCGGTGTCGCAGCCGGATCGCTCGCCGATCTCGTCCACGTTGCAGTAGTAGTCGATCGCCGACCGGAGGAACTGGGTGACCATCACGCCACCGGCGACGAGCACGGCGGCGATCAGGACCATCGGCAACCACTTCCGGCGCGTGCGCGGCGCCGGCTGTTCGCCGTCGGGCCGAGTGCGGGGGGTGAGGTCGGTCATGTCAGGTCCAGTACTTCTGATCGTCGTCGACCTGATCGGCGAGGCGGCGCCCCTGTCGCAGGACCCGCCAGGTGAACCCACCGATCACGGCGAACGTGATGACGTAACTCCCGAGGATCTCGAACGCATTGTCCATGCCGATGATGATGGTGGCGATCATGACGAGGCTCCTTCGGCTCGGCGGTCGGCGAGCGCCTGATCGAGACCGACATCGTCGAGCAGGTCGGCCATCGCCATCGAACGGGTGCGGTGCAGCAACAGCCAGACGTAGAGCAGGGTGAACGCGATCACACCGACGAAGAGCGAGAACAGCATCAGCCCTTCGATACTCACGTCGCCGTCCGTGTCGAGCACCGACGGTTCCTGGTGGAGGCTGTTCCAGAGCCGCACCGACCAGTGGACGAGCGGGATCTCGAGCACGACGAGCAGGCCGACGATCGCGCTGCGCTTGGCGCGCTGCTGGTGCGATCCACCGAGGCTGCGCACCGCGAGGTAGCCGATCGTGCTGATGAACAGCAGTGCGAACGAGGTGAGGCGGGCGTCCCAGGCCCAGTACACACCCCAGGTGATCTTGCCCCACAACATGCCCGACACGAGGGTGAGCGCCATGAACACGACGGCGATCTCGGCGCTGGCGCCGGCGAACCGGTCGAAGCCGAGCGAGTGCTTCTTGGTGAAGAGGTACAGCGCCGAGCACAGCGCCGTGACGCCCAGCGCGACGTACGCCACCCACACGGTCGGGACGTGGACGTACATGATGCGGACCGCTTCGTCCTGATCGCGGTCGGCCGGCGAGAAGCCGAGCCCGAACGCCACGAGCCAGCCGAGCATCACCACCGTGGCGATGCCGAGCAGGCGGGTGGCCGTGGTCCCGGTGCCACGCGTCCGGGTCGGGGTCGTGGCGGGGGCAGGAGTGGTGGTCGTCATCGCATCTCGTCTCAGGTTGCTTCGTCGATGAGGGGGCCGAACGCCAATGCGCCACCGACGCCGAAGGCGATGGCGAACACGGTGAGCAGGCCGATCCACGGCCAGCCCTCCGAAAGCGCCACCCCGCCGGTGCCGAGCGCCGACTCGACGGCTCGTGTCGCCCCGATCAGGACGGGCGCCACCACGGGGAGCACCAGCAGCGGGAGCAGTGTCTCGCGGCCGCTGAACCCGGCGGTGAGGCCTCCGTAGAGCGTACCGACGCAAGCGAGCCCACACGTCGCGACGACCAACGTCACGACGAGCAGCACCAGCCCGCCTGCGGGAACGTCGGCGCCGTAGAGCAGCACGGCAGCACCGAGCAGGACCATGTCGAGCACGGCCAGCTGCACGGCGAGCGCAGCCGATTTTCCCCAGAAGATGGCGACGGGATCGACGCCGGCGACCCGCAATGCGTCGAGCGCGCCGTCGTCGGCTTCGATCGCGAACGCCCGCTGCACCAGGAGGAGCAGGCTGAACAGCGCTGCGAGCCACACCAATCCGGGGGCGACCAGTTCGAGCAATGGGACGAAGCCGTCGTCGGTCCGCGCCGACTTGGCGTCGAGCGCGAACGCGAAGATCACCATCGTCACACCGGCGAAGGGGATCACCTGATTGGTGAGCACCTTGCTGCGTCGCTCGATCCGGAGATCCTTCGCGGCGACGAGGCGGGCGATCGACCAGCGGTTCACGCCGCCACCTGTCCGCCGACCACGCCGACCTGACGGGTCGCGAGCGCGGCCGCGCGCTCGTGTTCGTGGCTCGACACGACGATCGTCGCACCGGCCGCGGCGGCCTCGCGCAGCGTGTCGTCGAGCTCGTCGCGCCCGGCGGCGTCGAGTCCGGCGTGGGGTTCGTCGAGCAGCCAGAGTTCGGCACGGCGGGCGACGAGGCAGGCCAGTGCGGTACGGCGCTTCTGTCCGGCCGAGAGTCGGGCCACCCCGACGTCGGCCAGTCGGCCCCGTACGCCGAGGCGTTCCATCGCTGCGTCGATCTCGGCATCCGTGGCGCCGACGGTGGCACCCCAGAACCGCACGTTCTGGGCGACCGTGAGGTCGCGGTACAGCCCGTTGTGGTGGCCGAGGAGACCGACACGCGGCCGGATCGCCACCTGCTGGCTGGTGAGGTCGAGCCCGAAGACCCGACCCTCGCCGCGCTCGAGCGGCAGCAACCCCGCGCACAGACGCAGCAAGCTCGTCTTTCCGGCGCCGTTCGGCCCGTGGAGCAGGACGATCTCGCCCGAGTCGACAGTGAGGGTCGCGCCGGCCAACACCGGGAAGCCACCGAGTACGGCGACGGCGTCGCTAAGTTCGACGACGGGTTGAGCGGGCGCGGACATGTTGCCGACACGCTAGGCGGCGGCCGTCCGCCCCGAGAACTGCCGTCGACGGGCAGCAGTTCGTGACTATCAGCGGATTCTCAGGTGCGTTCGGTCATGCCGCGGCCGGCCGCTGCGGCGTGCTCGACGTCGTCGTCGATCAGGACGACCGCGCGGCCGGCTCGATCGAGCAGGGACGCCGCGATGCTCGCCCGGTAGCCGCTCGCACAGTGGACGGCGACGGGGCCGCCGGGCACCTCGTCGAGCCGCCCGACCAGATCGCCGATCGGCACGTTGACCGCACCGGTCACGTGCGACTCCTCGTACTCGCCGCGAAGTCGGACGTCGAGCACCCTCAGGTCGTCGCGGTGTGCCAGATCGGCGAACTCGATGACCTCGTACGCGGAACGGTCGGACGCTCCCGACCAGCGGTCGACCCCGCCGTCCGCCGCGCCGGTCGGCCGGTCGATGCCGACCCGGGCGAGCTGCCGCTGCGCCTCGACGATGTCGTCGGGTTCGTCGGCCAGCAGCGTGACCGGCATGCCCCACGGCAGTGTCCACGCGAGGTAGGTGGCGAACGCGTCGGCGAGTTGCACGTTGATCGTGCCCGACACGTGGTTGTCGGCGAACGCACGCCGTTCGCGCAGGTCGACGACCCACTCGCCGCGGTGGATGCGACGCGCCAGCTCCGGCGGGTCGACCTCGGCCGGCGGGCTCAGATCGACCGGGCCGGCCCCGGCCCGGTTCAGCGGATCCATGTGGGCGTAGTACTTCGGGTACTGGTCGAGTCCGGCGAGCAGCAGTTCGACGAACGCGTCCTCGTCGTCGGCCGTCAGCGCGAGGTTCACCTCGCGTTCGCCCCCGATCGTGCCGTCCGACTCGTCGTCGCTCGAGGCACTCGCACAGAAGCTGCCGAACCCGTGGGTCGGATACACCCGTGCGTCGTCGCCGACCAGCTCGACGAGTCGTTGCACCGACCGGTACTGCGATCGCGTCAGATCGGCCGTGGCGTCCGGATCGATCAGGTCGGTACGCCCGACCGTGCCGTACAGCATCGAGCCGCCGGTGAACACCGCTGCGGGTTCATCGCCCCGGCGAACTACATAGCTGAGATGGTGCGGCGTGTGGCCCGGCGTGTGGACGACCTGGACATCGAGCGACCCGACCGCGAACCGGTCACCGTCGCGGACGCCGACATGGTCGAACGGCAGCGCTTCGTCGGCGGCGTGCCGATACTGAGCACCCGTGACACGTGACAGCACGAGACCCCCGCTGACGTAGTCGTTGTGGACATGGGTTTCGACGACATGGGTGATGCGCACGCCTGCGTCGGCCGCGGCGCGTTCGACCCGGTCGATGTCGCGTTGGGGGTCGACGACGAGGGCCACCTGACCGTCGTGGGCGAGATAGGTCCGGTCGCCGAGCGACGGCGTCTCGATCGTGATCACGTCCACTGTGGTGCTCCCCGGGTCGGCTGTTCCCAGTACATCTCCGGTCGGTCGGCCGGTCAAACCCGGCGACGGCGTCACCGACGGGGCACGACACCACCCGGCCAGTAACCTGGCGCGGGTGACGGACCACCTGCTCGGCCACGACACCGACGACACGTCGAGCGCTGGCGACGCCCGGGCAGACGATCACGACAACGAGCCGACCGACGCGAACAGCTCGGGCGACGCCCCGGTTGACGCCGCCGTGGGTGACGAGACTGCCGGCGAGGAGATCGCAGGTGATGGCGCAACGCCCTCGGCGTGGTCGCGCTGGCGTGAGCGGCGCCGCAACCGGATCAGCAAGTGGGACCGACCGCCCGACCCGAAGGACTGGCGCTACTTCGTCGGAACGCTCGGCAAGGTGCTGATCGCCACCGGCATCTTGATGTTCGGCTTCGTCGCCTACCAGCTCTGGGGCACGGGCATCGAGCACGCCCGCGCCCAGAACGCGCTGGAGAACACGTTCGAAGCGGCCGTCGCGGCCAACCAGACGGCCGACGCCGCCGAGCCGGACGACTCCGATGGCGCGGTCGACACCGACAGTGCTGCCGAGCCGGACACACCGGTCGCCACCGTGCCGGTCGACGACTCGACCGCGGTCGACGACACCGACACCGACACCGACACCGACGGCGAGAGCGGCGCGACGACGGGCGACGACCTCGAGCAGTCCACCGGGGTCGGTGGCAGTGCACCGAGCGAGGTCGTCCCGGGCGGGGTCGACTTGTCCGGCGAGGCCGTCGTCCAGAATGTGCCGATCGTCCCGGAAGGCGATCCGATCGCCAAGATGGAGATCCCCCGCATCGGCGTCGAGGAGTACGTCGTGCAGGGCGTCACGCTCGATGACCTCAAGACGGGCCCCGGCCACTATCCCGACACCCCGCTCCCGGGACAGCTCGGGAACGCGTCGATCGCGGGGCACCGCACCACCTACGGCGCCCCGTTCTTCGACGTCGATCAGCTCCAGCCTGGTGACGAGATCATCGTCACGATGGTCACCGGTGACCGGTTCGTGTACGCCGTCACCGGTTCGCAGGTCGTGACCGCGGCGGACTCGTGGGTGATCGGAACGCGCGATCCGAACGTTGCCGAGCTCACCCTGACCACCTGCCACCCGAAGTACACCGCCCGCGACCGTCTCGTGATCCACAGCGTGTTGGTGCCCGAGCAGTCGGCCCGGGTCGGCCAGGCCGAGTTCTGGGATGCCGGCACCCGCGAGGTCGCCGTCGAAGCCGACGAGCGTCCCACCGGCGACGATCCGACGTTCGACACCGGTCGCGACACCGGTGACGACGGCGACGACGGCGCCACGGGAGCGAAGTCACTCGACGACGAACAGACGGCAGTGCCCGATCCGGACGCCGATGCCGACGACCGCACCGACGCCGTCTTCCTCGATCCGACGTCCGACCCGTCCGACGACCCGTCCGACGACGCCGACGAGCCGGCCACGGACGACGCGTCCGGCCGAGCCATCGACGACCAGGCCAACGACGACCAAGCCATCGACGACTCCGTCGAGGACGCGGCCGTGGCCGATCCGGCCGACGCCGAGATCGACGCCTTCAGCGAGGGCTGGTTCGACGACGACGAGGCGTGGCCCCAGATCGCGCTGTGGGGCAGCGTGCTGACGCTCATCTCGCTGCTCGCCTACCAACTCAGCAAGAAGACCCGCCACGACTCGGTCGGATTCATGGTCGGGATCTTCCCGTTCCTCGTCGCCCTCTACTTCTTCTTCCAGAACGTCAACCGCCTGCTCCCACCAGGCCTCTGAGCGCCTGATGGTCGGTTGAGGTCAGACCCCAACCGACCGACAAGGTCCGGAAGACCACATCAGGCTCGTCGGTTGGATGGTCGGTTGAGGTCAGACCCCAACCGACCGACAAGGTCCGGAAGACCACATCAGGCTCGTCGGTTGGGGTCTGACCTCAACCGACGAGCTCCACCGACTAGCGGCGGGCGTCGCGGATGCGGACGAAGCCGAAGGGCAGACCGGAGGCGAGCATGTCGTCCATCAGGCGACCCAGCTTGGGTGTGAAGCGCAGTTCGACCTCGGCGTCGGCGTGGAGCGACAACAGATCGTCGAGCACGACGACCTCGTCGGGGCGCACGACCTCGCCGACGATGTACTGACCGTCGGCACCCGCCCACGGCGCGAACCTCGCGGCATCGAAGCGGTATTCGTACAGATGGGCCGCCCGCATCGGGTCGATCCAGATCGTCTCGGTGGCACAGACGCGCGAGGCCTCGGTCTGGAACAGCTCGGACAGGCGCTGCTGCTGCTCGTCGTCGTAGGCCCACACGCTGATGCGCGGACAGTGCCGCGGGAACCAGTAGAGCGGCGCGTGCTCGGCGTCGATCGTCCACACCGCGGGCGGGTGGCTCGGATTCGACGGCGCCCGCTGCGGTGTGAAGCGAGTGATCGTGCCGTCCTCGCTGTAGTGGTAGACCACCGCGGGACGGCCGTGCACCTTCGGGGTCGCCTCGGCTCGCCGAATGAGCTCGTCGCGCTCCGCGTCGCTGATCACGATGTGATTGTCGCGCACGGTGGGCGTCAGCGCTACCGGCCGCGAAACTCGGGCGACCGCTTCTCGAGGAACGCTTGACGTCCCTCGGCGGCGTCGTCGCTCGCCCAGGCTCGCTCGCGCGCCGCGGTAGCCGCCGCATCGTCGGTGCGGCCGGCGGCGATCGCCTCCAGTGCGACCTTGTGCCCGGCCAGGCTCAACGGAGCGAGGCGTGCCAGCTCACCGGCCCATTCGAGCGCGTCGTCCAGGTGCCCGAGCCGGTGGACGGCGCCCATCGTGTGGAGCCGCTCGCCGCGATACATCTCCGCCCCGACGAACATGCCGCGTGCGACCGAGGCACCGAACTCGCGGGCGATCCGGTCGATCGTCCACTGCTCGACGACGAGACCGAGCTTGGCGGCGGGGATGCCGATGACCGAGCCGGGCGTCGACATCCGCAGGTCGGCCACGGCGACGAGTTGCGCACCGGCGCCCAATGCCGGGCCGTCGATCGACGCCACGACCGGGCACGGCAACTCGGTGAACCCGTGCAGGACCCGTCGCAGGTCGGCCGAGAAGACGTCCTCGCGCACCCCTTGCAGGTCGGCGCCGGCGCAGAACGCCGGCGGGGCGCCGGTGAGCACGATCACCCGAGCATCACGGTGGGCTCGCTGCGCGGCGAGCAACGCGAGGAGTGTCTCGTGGTCGACCGCATTGCGCCGGTCGGGCCGATCGAGCGTGATCACCACCACGCCGGTGCCGATGTCGTCGCGCTCGTCCACCCGTACCATGTGCCGCACACTATGAGCAGCCGCCCGCCGACGCCCGCATCGAACAGCGCCCCGGATGACGACCCGGTTCGGCGACGCCGGGCGCAGTTCGCCAAGTGGACACTGCTCGCCAACCGGGTCGGCTACCTCCTCCTGGCGCTCGCGATGGCGCTGTTCGTCATCGCCTTCGCGTTCGGGTTCAGCCCGACGATGGCGAGCCTGATCATCGGATCGCTCGTGGTGTCGTTCATCCTGCTCGCGCCCAGTATCGTCCTCGGCTACGCCGTCAAGGCCGCCGAACGCGACGACGTCGAACGGGGCTTCTGAGGGCCACCCACCGAACCGACCGGACCCCGGCACGATCGGTTACCCTTCGGTAACTCATGAGCTCGCCCCGCCTCACCGCTGACGCACGACGCCAACAGATCCTCGACGTCGCGATCGACGAGTTCGGGCGCTCGGGGTACTTCGGCACCTCGATGAACGACATCGCCGAGGCCGCCGGTGTCACCAAGCCGGTGCTCTACCAACACTTCGACAGCAAGGCCGACCTCTACCGCGCCCTGCTCGACGAGGTGGGCACGCGGTTGCTCGAGACGATCGCCAAGGCCACGACCGATGCCGCCGACGGGCGCGAACGCACCGAGCGCGGGTTCGCCGCCTACTTCGGCTGGGTCGCCGACCACCATCTGGAGTTCACCCTCCTGTTCGGTGGCAGCGCCCGCCAGGAGGGTGAGTTCGCGGCTCAGATCCGACGCATCAACGAGGCGGCCGCCACCGCGATCGCCGGGTTGATCGACGTCGATCTCGACCCGGCCCATCGCGAGACCATCGCCCACGGCCTGGTGGGTCTGGCCGAGGGCGCCAGCCGCCGTCTGGTCGGCGCGGGGGAGAGCTTCGACCCCGACGAGATCGCCCGCGTCGTGAGCCAGCTCGCCTGGGCGGGTCTTCGCGCCGTCGACCGCGAACGCCGCTGAACCGACCCCCACGTCGAGGCGAATCTGCTCAAGGCGGCCCACGAGGCGCCGATGAGAATGACGTGAAGACGTTCCGATTCGCTCTCCTGGCCACGGTGCTGGCGGTCGTCGCCGTACCGTCCACCGCAAGCGCCGGCCCGGACGAGTCCGACGATGCGGTGCGCGAACTCGCCGACGACGCCGCCGAACTGGTCGCCGAAGAACAGGCCCTCCTCGACGACGACGCCGCTGCGACGTCGACCGCTCGCCTGCGAGTCGTCGACGGCACCGGCGCGATGGTGCTCGAACAGTTCGACGAGATGGGCATCCAACTCACCGCCGCCACACGTGCGGTGCTCAGCCCCCTGCCGGTCGACGGCGAGGGTTTCGCCCCGCCGGCTCAGGTGTACGACGCCGCACTCGACGATCTGATGCGCATCTCGGCGACGCCGACCGCTGCGCTCCCGTCCGACTCCGGCTCCAACGGCCCCGCACTCGGTCTCCTGGCCGTCGCCGCGATGTCGCTGCTGGTCCTGGGTGCCGCCGCACTCGGCAACTCGTTGCGGCGCCGCGAGTCCGACGACGAACTGGCGGCGATGGCGTGGAGCGACGGCCTCACCGGACTCGCCAACCGCCGGCGGCTCGATCTGGACATCGCCGCTCCGGACCTCAAGGCACCGGTCGCCGTCATCATGGTCGACGTCGACCACTTCAAGTCGGTCAACGATCGTTTCGGTCATCAGGAGGGTGACGAGGTCCTGCGCCGTGTCGCCGCGATGCTGTCGGCGCACGTGCGCTACGACGACGTCGTCTACCGCTACGGCGGTGAAGAGTTCTGCATCCTGTTGCCCGGCGCCAACCACGACGATGCGCTCGGCGTCGCCGACCGGGTCCTCCTCGCGGCACGCACGATCGTGCTGCCCGACGAGACCAACCTCACGATCTCGGTCGGTGTGGCGAGCATTCCGGGAGCCGACGTCGCCACCACGGTCGAGACCGCCGACAAGGCCCTGATCGCCGCCAAGACCGGCGGGCGCGACCGCATCGTCGACGCCACGTCGACCGAACTCGAACTGGCCTGAGCCCGGAAGGGATCGATCCGGCGTCAGCGGCGCCGAGCAGGCCCGTCGCGCAGGATGGGCCCGCGGTACCCCTGGGTGAACCCACGCTCGACCAGTACGTCGGCGACTTCGCCAGGTGTCGGTTCGCCGTTCACCTTGCGCACCTCGAGGCTCGCCTGTCGACCGTCGGTCACGAGCGAGCGCAGCCCGTCGGCCCAGCGATGGTCGGGCGACGACGTCGCGAACGTGACCAGATGGTGACTCGCCCGATCGAACCAGCCGACGAGCTCACCGCGGTGCAAGATCACGACAGCCGAACCGGTGCGTGCCGGACGACCCGGACTTTCCGGCCACCCCAGCGCCGCACCGTAGGGCTGCGCGGGGTCGGTCGCCGCGATCACCACGGGCTCGTCGGCCTGAGCGTCGGTGTCATCGCGTTCGGCACGCAGCCCGTCATCGCGTTCGGCACGCAGCCCGTCATCGCGTTCGGCACGCAGCCCGTCATCGCGTTCGGCACGCAGCCGGTCGATCGCTCCCGGTAGGGCGAACTGCGCTGCCCCCAGTCCGGCGACGAAGTAGCCGCGTCGTGCACGTCCGCGCTCTTCGAGCACCTTCAGCACCGGATACACCGAGGCGTACCCACCGACGACGCCCTCGGCCAGCACGGACTCGCGTGTGACGACGCCGTAGCGCTCCAGCAGCTGCATCGCCGACGCGTGCGCCGCCTCGGTCGAGGTCGGTGCCGGTTCGAGGAGTGGCGCGACCAGGCTCCATCGCCCGGCGGCGGCCGGTGGACCGAGCCGCGTGAGCCGGGTCGGACGAGCGCGACCGGATCGAGTGGACCGCGCCGAGCGCCGCTTCGGCGCCTTCACACCACCGCCGCTCAGCAGGTGACGCAGTGGGGCGAGCGAGTCGTTGGTGACCTCGCCCGCCCACGCGAGGTCCCACAAGGCGACGAGCAGTTCCTGGTCGGTCGCGTCGGGTGCCGCCGAACGCAGGCCATTCCAGAAACTGGCCCCGTTGGCGGCGAGGTGGGTTCGCAACGCGTCGTGCAGTGGGCCGTCGGGCGGATCGACGGTGTCCCATCCCGGTGCCAGCAGCGCGAGCTGGTCGGCGAAGCAGAGGCGGATCCGACCGTCGCGACTGCCGATCGCACCGGCTCCGGTCCAGACGACCTCACCCGAGGTGCACAGCTCGTCGAGCATCGCCGGGGAGAAGTCCCGCACTCGCCCCGTCAACACGTCGCGCTCGACCGTCGAGGCGACCATCGGTGCACCGGCGAGCTGTCCGATCGACTCGACCAGCCCGTCGAGACCGCGTCGGGTCCGGCCCCAACCGTGCCAAGCCGGCAGGAAACGGGCAAGGGCATCCGGTTCGACCGGCTCGACCTCGCGCCGCAGCATCGCCAACGACCGTCGCCGGAGCTGTCGCAGCACGTCGACGTCGCACCACTCGCGCTGCACACCACCAGGCCGGAACTCGCCACGCACCACCCGCTCGTCGGCGGCCAGCGCCGCGATCGCCCCCTCGATTCGTTCGACCGGGGCCGCGAACCGACGGGCGACGTCGACGGCGAGGAACGGGCCGTGGGTGCGGGCGAAGCGACCGACGAGCGACTCGAGCGGGTGCGGCACCGGATCGGTGAACGCGATCGGCAACCCGACCGGGATCGAACACCCGAACGCGTCGCGGTAGCGCGCCGCGTCCTCGGCCGCCGCGTAGCGCACGTCGTCGCCGATGCCGATCTCGATGACGCGCCGCTCACGCACCAGCTCGTCGACCCAACCGCGGCCGTCACTCCCCTCGCAACGGGCGTCGACCTCCGAGATGGTGAGGTCGCCCACACGGCGGAACACGTCGTGCAGCTCGTCGGCGGACCGGGCGCGGCGACCGTCGGCAAGGTGCTGCAGTTCGAGTTCGACGTCGGCGAGCACGCCCGGGTCGAGCAGCTCGCGCAACTCCTCGGAACCGAGCAGCTCCCGCAACAGGTCACGGTCGAGCGCGAGCGCGGCGGCGCGACGCTCGGCGAGCGGAGCGTCGCCTTCGTACATGTACTGGGCGATCCAGTTGAACAGCAGGCTCGACGCGAACGGGCTCGACGTGCCGGTGTCGACCTGCACGAGCCGGATCTGGCGCGACTGGAGCTGGCCGAGCACCTCCTTCAGCGCCGGCACGTCGAAGACGTCCTGCAGGCACTCGCGCGACGTCTCCAACAGGATCGGGAACGTCGGGTACTTCGATGCCACCGTGAGCAGATCGGCGGCCCGCTGACGCTGCTGCCACAGGGGGGTCCGTTGGTCGGGTCGGCGACGCGGCAGCAACAACGCGCGACCGGCACACTCGCGGAAGCGGGCCGAGAACAGCGACGTCTGCGGCAACGACGACATCACCAGTTCGTCGATCTCGTCGGGGTCGATCCGGAACACGTCGGCGTCGATGTGATCGGCCGACTCGGGCAGGCGGATGACGATCCCGTCGTCACCCCACATCGTCTCCACCGGCAGATCGAACTGGTCGACGAGGCGTCGTTCGATCGCCATCGCCCACGGCGCGTGCACGGGGGTGCCGAACGGGCTGAGCACACAGACCCGCCAGTCGCCGATCTCGTCGCGGAACCGCTCGACGACGATCGTCCGGTCGTCGGGCACCACACCGGTCGCGGCCGCCTGCTCCGCGAGGTACGACACCACGTTCTGGGCGGCGAGCGGATCGAGCGCGTAGTCGGACTGGAGCCGTTCGAGCGCGTCGCCGTCGGGGAGTTCGCGGACGTCGCGGAGGAAGCGACCGAGCGCCCGACCCAGTTCGAGCGGCCGCCCCGGGCGATCGCCGTGCCAGAACGGCATCTTGCCCGGCTCACCGGGCGCCGGGGTGACGGTGACCCGCTCGAACGAGATGTCCTCGATCCGCCACGTGGACGCGCCGAGCACGAACGTCTCGCCGGGCCGACTCTCGTACACCATCTCCTCGTCGAGCTCGCCGACCCGAGCACCGTCGGGAAGGAACACGCCGTACAGGCCGCGGTCGGGGATCGTGCCGCCGCTGGTGACCGCCAACCGCTTCGAGCCGTCGCGGGCCCGCAGGACGTCGTTCACACGGTCCCACACGAGCCGGGGCCGCAGCTCGGAGAACTCCTCGCTCGGGTACCGACCGGCCAGCAGGTCGAGCACGTTGTGGAGGAGGTCGTCGGTGATCTCGTGGAAGTTCGCGCACCGCCGGACGAGGCGGGCGACGTCGTCGACGCTCACCTCGGTGCGGGCGGCGGCATGAGCGACGATCTGCTGGGCGAGGACGTCGAGCGGGTTGCGCAGGTAGCGGGAGTGCTCGATCTCACCGTCGAGCATCCGACGGGTGACGACCGCCGCCTCGATCAGGTCGCCACGGTGCTTCGGGAAGATCGTCCCCTTACTCGGTTCGCCGACCTGGTGGCCCGCGCGACCGATCCGCTGGAGGCCGCGGTTCACCGCACCCGGCGACTCGATCTGGATGACCAGGTCGACCGCGCCCATGTCGATACCGAGCTCGAGCGACGACGTCGCGACGATCGCTCGCAACTCGCCACGCTTGAGCTGGTCTTCGATCACGACGCGCTGCTCGCGCGCCAGCGAGCCGTGGTGCGCCTTCACCAGCTCCTCTGCCTGTTCACCGTGCGACTCCTCGTACAACTCGTTGAGCTGGGCGGCGAGCCGCTCGGCGCCACGGCGGGCGTTGCAGAAGATGATCGTCGAACGGTGCTGGAGCACCAGGTCGAGCACCCGCGGGTAGATGCTGGGCCAGATGCTCGACCGGCGCTCGCCACCACCCGGTTGGCCGAGCGGCGTCGCCGCGTCGCCCGGTGCGCCCATGTCGTCGACCGGCACGATCACCTCGACCTCGAGGGTCTTGCGGATGCCGGCATCGACGATGCGGACCGGACGGGCAGACCCGTCGTCGTCGTAGCCGCCGAGGAAGCGGGCGATCTCCTCGAGTGGGCGTTGGGTGGCCGACAGGCCGATGCGCTGCGGCGACCGGTCGGTGATCTCGTCGAGCCGTTCGAGACTCAACGCCAGGTGGGCGCCGCGCTTGGTGGTCGCCATGGCGTGGATCTCGTCGATGATGACGGTCTCGACGCCGCGCAAGGTGTCGGCGGCCGACGAGGTCAGCATCAGGTACAGCGACTCGGGCGTGGTGATGAGCAGGTCGGGCGGGCGGCGGATCAGCTTCTGGCGTTCGTTCGACGGGGTGTCGCCGGTGCGCATCGCCACCTCGGGTGCCGTGAACGATTCGCCGATCCGTTCGGCGGCGAGGCCGATGCCGGTGAGCGGCGCCCGCAGGTTTTTCTCGACGTCGAACGCCAACGCCCGCAGCGGCGAGATGTAGAGGACGCGCGTGCGATGGGTGCGCTCGTCGGGTTGCGGGGTGGTGACCAGCCGGTCGATCGAGGCCATGAACGCCGTCAGCGTCTTGCCCGACCCGGTCGGGGCGCAGATCAGGGTGTGTTCACCGGCGGCGATGTGCGGCCAACCCTGCACCTGGGCCGTGGTCGGTTCGGGAAACGACGACGCGAACCATGCCCGCACCGCCGGCGAGAACGCCCCGAGCACCGCATGATCAGCAATGAGACGAATCTACCCAGGGGGTGTCACGCCCCGGCCCGCGACGGTCACACCAGAAGGGGTCAGGCACCTTCTGGCAACGAGCACACGGAAACCCCGGTCGGCTCACCAGAAGGTGCCTGACCCCTTCTGGCTACAGGTCGATGGTTCGGGTGATGCGGATCTGGTCGAGGAAGGTTCGGTCGTGGGTCACCAGCAAGATCGTGCCGGGGAACGTGTCGAGCGCCTGTTCGAGCTGTTCGATCGCCGGGAGGTCGAGGTGGTTGGTCGGCTCGTCGAGCACGAGCAGGTTGGCTCCGTTCGCCATCAGCAGCGCAAGACCGGCACGGGTCCGCTCCCCCGGCGACAACGACGCCGTCTCGCGTTCGACGTGATCGCCCACCAATCCGAACTTGGCGAGCAAGGTGCGTGCCTCGGCGACGTCGAGTCCGGTCGCGTCGACGAAAGCACGCACCAGGGTCGACGCACCGGTCAGCAGCTCCCGCACCTGCTCGATCTCGCCGACCACGACACCGCTCCCCCGCATCACGGTTCCCGACGTCGGTTCGAGTCGACCGGTGATCAGGTCGATCAGGGTCGACTTGCCCGACCCGTTCCGACCGCGGATCGCGATCCGCTCGCCGTACTCGACGAGCAGGTCGATCGGCCCGAGTCGGAACGAGCCACGATCGACCTCGGCACCGACGAGACGGGCCACGACGGTGCCGCTGCGCTCGGCGGCGGGGATGTCGAGTCGGAGTTCCCACGCCTCCCGCGGCTTCTCCACGGCGTCGAGGCGGTCGATCGCCCGCTTGGTCTGGGCCGCCTTGCCGGCCAGTTGTTCGGTCTGGTCGAGTCGGAACGCACGGATGTTCTTGTCCGGTTCGTCGTTCGCCGACCGACGAACTTTCGCCTGGCCCTGCTGCGCCCACTCGCGCTGACGCTGGGCGCGCTGCGACAGCGACCGGCGTTGGGTGTCGTACTCCTCGAACCGTTCCCAGGCGTGGCGACGGGCCCGCTCGCGTTCGTCCAGGTACGCCTGCCACCCGCCGCCGAACACGTCGAGGCGGTGTGAGAACTCGTCGATCTCGGCGACGCCGGTCACGACGCGGTCGAGGAAGCGCCGGTCGTGGCTGACGAGCACCACCGGCGCGTCGAGCCCGAGGACCCAGCGCTCCAGCCGATCGAGACCATCGAGGTCGAGATCGTTGGTCGGTTCGTCGAGCAGGTAGATGTCGAACCGCGACAGCAGCAGCGCCGCCAGCCCGGCCCGGGCCGCCTCGCCGCCCGAGAGTTGTTCGGTCGGCTGTGCCAGCACCCGGTCCGGCAGCCCGAGGTCGGCACACACGGCGCCGACCCGCGCGTCGAAGTCGGCGGCGCCGAGCGCGAGCCACCGCTGCAGAGCGCGGTCGTAGCGGTCGGCGGCGTCGTCGTCCCCGGCGGCCATCGCCTCGGTCGCCGCCTCCAGCTCGGCGTCGGCGGCGCGGACCCCGGTTCGGCGTCGGAGGACGTCACCGACGGTCTCACCACTCCGCGCCGGCTCCTGGTCGAGCAGGCCGACCGTGGCAGTCGGCGGGGCGAGCCGCACCTCGCCGCGGTCGGGCGACAGCAGGCCGGCAGCGGCGCGCAGCAGGGTCGACTTGCCGACCCCGTTCGGGCCGACGACACCGATCCGGTCGCCGGGGGCGACGACGAGCGACACCTCGTCGAGCAGGATGCGTGCACCGCGGGCGACGGTGAGTTCGTGGAGCGTCAGGGTGGCCGACATGACGGCAGACCTTTCGGGAGCGGGCGGACGATGACACAGCTCACAGACGCATCCCCCGAGTCTGGCACAGATGGTGTCGGATCCCTTTCGTGCCTTTCAGATCGGACGCACAGATGGTGTCGGATCCCTTTCGTGCCTTTCAGATCAGGCCCCACCCCCACGTCGATGCACGAAAGGGATCCGACACCATCTGTGCTGCACCATCTGTCTGCTCGGTTGATGACGGGGCTTCGGCGGGCCAGAATCGGAGGCCCCCACCGAACACCCCTCCTTTTGACTTCGATCACCCTCCGACCCTGGCAACGCGCGGCATTCGACCTGTTCGACGCGTCCGAGCATCCCGATTTCCTCGCGGTCGCGACGCCGGGGGCCGGCAAGACGACGTTCGCGCTGACGTGCGCCCGCTCGCAGCTGTCGAAGTGGGCGGCGGACGGCACCGCGAGGCGGCTGGTCGTCGTCGCTCCCACCAGCCACCTCAAGTTGCAGTGGGCACTCGCCGCGCACCGGATGGGGCTGCAGCTCGATCCCGACTGGTCGCCGGACTACGGCCTCGCCCGCGACACCCACGGCCTGGTCACGACATACCAGCAGATCGCCACCGGCGCCGCCGCCGACAAGCTGCAGGGGCTCTCCGCCGAAGGCATGGTCGTGCTGGACGAGGTTCACCACGCCGGCCACGAACGGGCCTGGGGTGACGGAATCGGCCGTGCCTTCGCCCATGCCGAGCGGCGTCTGTCGCTGTCCGGTACGCCGTTCCGCAGCGACGCGGCACGCATCCCGTACGTCCGCTACGACGTCACCGCCGAAGGCGATCAGGCCCACGCCGACTTCACCTACGGCTACGCCGACGCATTGCGTGACGGTGGTGTCGTCCGGCCGGTCTACTTCCCCCGGGTCGACGGCCAGATGGAGTGGAGCACCCCGTCCGGCGACGTGCTGCGCGCCACGTTCCACGACGAGCTCGCCCGCGATCAGGTCTCGGCCCGGCTCCGGACGGCGCTCAGCCTGGAGGGCGACTGGATCGTCAACGTGCTCGGCCAGGCCCACGAGCGATTGCGGAAGATCCGCGCCGAACAGCCCGACGCCGGTGGCCTCGTGATCGCGACCGACCAGGAGCACGCCCAGGGCATCGCCCGCATGCTCCGCAACCGGTTCAACACGGCCGCCGAGGTGGTGGTGAGCGACGATCCGACGGCATCCCGCAAGATCGCCGAGTTCGCGTCCTCCGATCGACCGTGGCTCGTGTCGGTACGGATGGTGTCCGAGGGCGTCGACATCCCGCGTCTGCGAGTCGGGGTCTACGCGACCACGACGTCGACCGAACTGTTCTTCCGCCAGGCCGTCGGCCGCTTCGTCCGCTGGCAGACCGGGCGGCCGACCCAGAAGGCGTACGTGTACGTGCCGGACGACCCACGGCTGCGCAATCACGCGTTCCGGATCGCGGAGGCGCGGCGTCACGTGCTCCGCCCGCCGGCGGCGGACGATGATCAGTCACCGAACGGCGAGCTCGACCGGCAGGTCGCGGCCGACGACGTCGCCGAGCAGCTCGCGCTGTTCTCGGTGGTGTCATCGACCGCGACCGGGGTCAAGTTCCACACCGTCACCGAGACCGGCGTCGAGCACTACGACGACGAGCCCGATCCGCCGGTGCCCGACTTCGCCGACGATCCTGCGCTGTCGGTCGAACTCGCCGACGTCCCGACCGAGGCCGGTCTCGTCCCGTTCGGTTCGCTGAGCGTCGCCGAGCAGAAGGACGAGCTACGCACCCGCAACGCCGACGTCGCGAAGCGTCTGGTCGACATGACCGGCTGGAACCATGCACGGGTGCAGGGCGAGATGAACCGACTCGCCGGCATCTCCAAGGTCAGTGCGGCGACGGTCGATCAGCTGGAGCGTCGACTGCGCTACGCCGAGAGCTGGCTGCGGCGGCTGCGTCACCAGGGTGGCTGAACGTCCCCATCCGCGTCGTGAGGATCCGGTCGGTGATCAGCAGCGACACCGCGCCGAGCACGACACCAGCGGTGACGTCGCTCAGGTAGTGCATCCCCTGGTACAGGCGGGCCCAGATCACACCGATCTCGATGACCAGGAAGATCCCGAGTGACAGGGCGCGGGCCCACACCGCGCCGGTGTGACGCCACACGACGATCACGACGGCGAAGTAGACGGTGGCCGCGGCGACGTGACCGGACGGGAAGCTGCTGTTGACCGTCGACTCGAGCAGCCGCTCGACGTCGGGTCGAGGACGGCCGACGATGTGGGTGATCGTGATGAAGCAGGTCGCCTCGAACACCAGCGGCAGCGCGACGTAGACCGCCTCGTCCCAACGGCGGAACATCCAGAGCAGCACCCCACAGATCACGGTCGAGATCCCGATCTTGATGAAGGTGTCGGCCGGTCCGGCAGCCCAGGGGGCGAGCGAGTTCAGCGCGTCGGTCCGGCCGTCGACGAACCAGTTGGCGACACGGTCGTCGAGACGCGTGACCGCGTTCGGCGCCGCCCAGTCGGTGAGGGTGAGTCCCACCGCCGCCCCCGTCGCAACGACGGCGACGAACGCGACGACGAGGTACTTCAACTCCGCCAACTCGACCGGCCAGGTGTTGTCCCACGACCGATCGACGTCCGGCAGTTGGGTCGGGTGCTCGTCAACGGTGATGTCGCTCATGACGCCACCGTGTCCTCATCCGTCGCCACGACCTTACGGGCCGGAGCGGTGAGGACGCAGAAGGCGCCGTACAGCGTGAGACCCAGGGCGACGAGCAGGACGAGCACCATGCCGACGTCGCTGTCGACGACCTTGCGCAGCGAGTCGTCGAGGCCCTGGGCCTCATCCGGATCGAAGTTGATGGCCGCGCGGGTGACGAACACACCGATCAATGCCATCATCACCGAGCGCCCGACCCAGCCGATCCGGCCGAACGTCCGGATCGCCTTCCACGAGAACGGCCCGATGGAACGGTGCGCTATCTCCTTCTCGAACGACGCCGTGTACGCCTTGTGGAAGAAGTAGGCGGCGACGCCGATGACCACGATCCCCGCGATCCCGACGAGCCAACGCCCGGCCGGCCACTCCATCACCGTCTGTGTCGCCTGGGTGACCTGGGAGTCCTGGCTGCCGCCGCTGCCGCCATTGCCGCCGTTGCCGCCCGACGAGCCGGGCGCGGTGGCCAGCGAGACCGCCGTGATGCCGAGCACGATGTAGGTGGCCGCGCTGACCGAATAGCCGACCCGGCGCAGGATGGCGTGGCCGCCGAGGTCGGCCGGCAGGACCACCGTGACGATGCGCCACGCGGCGTAGATGAACAGACCGATGGCCATCAGCCACAACAAGATGGTGCCGTACGGTTGCCGAGCGATCGTCGAGACCGCGCCGGATGGATCGGCCTCGCCACTGGAGCCGCCGCCGTGTGGGTCGGCGGCGATCGTGAAGGCGAGGAAGCCGGTCAGCAGGTAAACCACGCCCTTGGCTGCCCAGCCGACTCGCGCGAACTTCACGACACCCGGATGGCGCTCGATGAAATCCTCCGCGGCGTCGGAACCGACGTCGTCGTCGGTGCCGGGCGATCGTCCGGTGTCGGTGGATGAGTGGATGGTCATGCTGGTTCCTCCTCGGTAGCCCGCCGCGGCTGACAGATCGAGATCGCCGCGGGCAGGACCCGGATCTCGTAGTGATCGGTTCGATCGCGGTCGCCGCCGTCGGCCTCCCACGGCAGGGTGCGATCGAGATCGACGACGACCTTCTCGGCGGTCGTGACCTTGGCGAACAGCGACCCGTCGACGCGATGGGTGAGCACCGATCCGAACAGGCGGGCCCAGTCGGTGGCGGACCGAGCCGTGACCACGCCGAGATCGAGTCGACCGTCGGTGGGTGAGGCGTCGGGGAAGGCAGGGATCCCGCCGATCAACGTGCCGACGTTGCCGGCGATGACGCTCGACGCATCGCCGCTGAACCAGGAGTCGCCGTCGACGGAGATCTCCATGTGCGCCGGACTCACGTTGCGGTTCTTGACACCGGCCCAGACGTAGCCGAGACGGCCGTACTTGTCCTTCATGCCGCTGTCGTCGGCGTCTCGGATGAGCAGCGCATCGAAGCCGGTGCCCGCCATCACGGCGAAGTGCTGTTCGTCGTTGACGACACCCACGTCGATCGGACGCGGCTGGCCGTGCACTGCGACGTCGACGGCCCCAAGCAGATCGATCGGGATGCCCAGATTGACCGCGAGCAGGTTGCCCGTACCGGCGGGAAGCACACCGATCGCCACGCCGTCGTGGCCCTCGTGGAGGAGGTGGTCGATGCAACGCCGGACGGTGCCGTCGCCACCCCACACGAGGAGGCGGTCGATGCCGTCGTCCTCGATCAGCTTCGACACCTTCTTGGGTGCCTTCTTGCTCTTCGGCACCTCGTACCAGGGCGGGTCGGCGTGACCGACATCGGCCAGCGCCGCTCGGAGTTCCTCGAGTCCGGCGCCGGCAAGGTCCTTGCCCTCGTTGATGATCACCCCGACACGGGGTCGCTCGTCCATGCGACGCCGGTACCCCTCTGGACGACAACTCGAAACGCCCGACTCGGTGCAGGTTTGCGTCGGGACTTCCCGCCGCCAGACTCCTACCACCCGCATGGACATCTCGACCGTCATCTTCTTCGTGGTCGGCGTCGCCGGGTTGGTGATCGGCGCCGAAGCACTCGTTCGTGGCGCCGCCCGACTCGCCGGCCGAACCGGACTCTCCCCCGTCGTCATCGGCCTCACCGTGGTCGCGTTCGGCACGAGCGCGCCCGAACTCGCGGTCAGCCTCGGCGCCGGCATCAACGACGAGGCCGAGCTCGCGGTCGGCAACGTCGTGGGGTCGAACATCGCCAACGTGCTCCTGGTGCTCGGCCTGTCGGCAGTGGTCGGCGGGGGTTTGATCGTCCATCAACGGATCGTCCGGATCGACGTCCCGATCATGGTGGTGCTGTCGATCGTCGTCTTCCTGCTCGGCCTCGACGGCGAACTCGACCGCTGGGAAGGCGTCGTGTTCGTCGCCGTCCTGATCGGCTATGTGACCTGGACGGTCGTCAGCGCCAGGAAGTCGGAGGCCGAGATCGAAGCCGAGTACGACGACGCGATCGACCTGGACGATCTCGCCACCAGCTCGGCACTCGCCGACGTCGGGTTCGTCCTGCTCGGCCTCGTCCTCCTGGTGATCGGCTCGTCGGCGCTGGTGGAAGCGGCCACCGACATCGCCGCGTCGCTCGGCGTGAGCGAGCTGGTGATCGGCCTCACCGTCGTCGCGGTCGGCACCTCACTGCCCGAGATCGCCACGTCGATCCTGGCGGCCGCTCGCGGCCAACGCGACCTCGCCGTCGGCAACGCCGTCGGGTCGAATCTGTTCAACATCCTGGCGGTGCTCGGCATCACTGCCGCCGTGTCCCCGTCGTCGCTCCCGATCCCCGACGGCGCCATCTCGCTCGACCTCCCGGTGATGATCGCGGTGGCAGTGGCGTGTCTGCCGATCTTCTGGAACGGCTACGCGCTGATGCGGTGGGAAGGCGTGATCTTCCTCGCCTACTACGCCGGCTACATCACGTACCTCGTCCTCGACAGCAGCGACCACGACGCTTCCGACGGCTTCGGTGCGGCGATTCTCTACTTCGTGATCCCGCTCACGGTGCTGACGTTCGCCGTCGCCGCCTACCGCAGCCACCGACTCGACCGCACCTCGATCTGACGCAGCTCGTGCTGCACGTCAGCTCGTGCTGCACGTCAGCTCGTGCTGCACGTCAGCTCGTGCTGCACGTCAGACGGACGGGGCGTGCAGGGCGGCACCGGCGATCCCGGCGTTGTTCTCCAGCGCCGCGATCGCAAGGTCGCACTCGACGTGGACGCGGGACAGCCACCGATCCGATCGCTTGCTGGCACCGCCACCGAGGATGATCAGGTCGGGTGACACGATAAACGCGACGTGTTGCAGATAGCGGTTGACCCGGTCGCCCCACTCGACCCACGACAACCCCTCGGCCTGCCTGACACGCGCCGCGGCGGACACCTCGGCGTCGGCGCCGTCGAGTTCGACGTGGCCGAATTCGGTGTTGGGAACCAGTACGCCGTCGACGAACAACCCCGATCCGATGCCGGTGCCGAACGTGAGGCACAGCACGACGCCGGACCGGTCCTTGCCGACGCCCCAGGTCATCTCGGCCTGCCCCGCTGCGTCGGCGTCGTTGAGGACGTGCACCGGCGCCCCGATCGCGTCGCTGAACAGCGCGTCGGCGTCGACCCCGATCCAGGAGTCGTCGATGTTCGCCGCGCTGCGAACGACCCCATGCATCACGACCGACGGCATGCAGACGCCGACCGGGCCGCTCCAATCGTGATGCTCGACGAGGTGCCGCGCGACGGCGGCGACCCGCTCCGGCGTGGCCGGTTGCGGGGTGTCGACGCGGGCACGTGCGGCGGCGAGCTCGCCGGTCACCAGATCGACCGGTGCCGCCTTCATGCCGGTACCACCGATGTCGATCCCGAAGCGCTGCATCGCAGCGACGGTAGACGATCGACGGTGGCTGCGAGGCCAGCCGGACGGCGCGGCGTCAGGCCCTGGCGCGGGTCTTGCGCAGGACCGGGTCGGCGAGCCGCAACGTCGTGCTCGCGGCCCGCATCGTCCGTCCCGCCGCACCGGGAGTGTCGGCGTCGACGAGGTTGCCCATGACCTGCAGGGTGATCTTCGCAATCGCGTCGGTGCCGACGGCGAAGCGGAGGCCGGTGCGCATCAGACCGGGATGGCCGATCAGGAACGCGAACCGTCGACCGGTGCGGAGGAAGTCGTCGAACCGCTCGCCGATCAGCCGGTCGTACTCGGCGGGCGCGGTGGCCGGGTCGTCGAGGAACAGATCGGCGGCGAGCATCCCCGACTCGAGTCCGTAGTCGATGCCCTCACCGTTCATCGGGTTGACGAGGCCCGCGGCGTCACCGATCGCCACCCAGCCGCGTCCGTGCCGCTTGATCGCGCTCATCGGGAGTCGCCAGGCCCGGGGCCGTTCGAGATTCGGGCCGATGCCCCACGAGTCGTGCACCAGCGAGCGGTACGAGTCGAGCAGGTGGTTCAGGTTGAGTGACTTGAACCCCTTCATCGTCGACAGGGCGCCGACGCCGATGTTGACCGTGCCATCGCCGCACGGGAACATCCAGCCGTACCCCGGGACCCACGTGCCGTGCTGATCCTTGATCGTCAGGCACGCCTCGATCAGGGCATCGTCGTGACGGGGGCTCTCGACGTACGACCGGATCGCCAGACCGTACGGTTCGTTCGGGTCGCGTTCGGCGCCGAGCATGCGTGCGACCTTGCCCGGAGCTCCGGTCGCCGCCACGACGAGGGCAGCGTCGAACGTCTCGGCGCCGGCGCGCACGCCGGTCACGGCGCCGCCGTCGCCGAACAGCGGCTCGGCTTCGGTGTCGAACCGGACGTCGGCGCCGGCGCCGACCGCGGCGTCGATCAGTGCCGCGTCGAGCCGCCGACGCGGCCACACCGCCCCGTGGGCGGGGAAACGGTCACCGTCCGACCACGGCAACTCCCGCTCGCGCTTGCCGGCGATCATCCGGAGGCCGTCGACGAGGTGTGCGTCGGCGAGCGGGATGTCGAGATCGTCGAGTGCCTGCACCGCTCGCGGCGTGAGACCGTCGCCACAGATCTTGTCGCGACCGTGGGGCGCCTTCTCGAACACGACCACCTTCGCGCCGCGCCGGGCGGCACGGATCGCGGTGGCGGCACCCGCTGGCCCACCACCGATGACGGCGATGTCGACGCGTTCGTTCATGACGTGGTCGATTCAATCGCCGTTCTGGCACGGCCGGGCACCGGCCCGCACCCGCCCGCACCGGTCCGCCCGGCGTCAGCGTTCTTCGGCGATGCGCTGGTGGTGGTGGATCACCTCGGCGACGATGAACCGGAGGAACTTCTCCGAGAAGACCGGATCGAGCCCCGCCTCCTCCGCCAGCGATCGGAGGCGGGCGATCTGGCGTGCCTCACGGTCAGGGTCGGCGGCGGGCAGCCCGGCGGCCGCCTTGTACCGTCCGACGGCCTGGGTGATCTTGAACCGTTCGGCGAGCAGGTGGATCAGCGCTGCGTCGATGTTGTCGATGCTCGACCGGTACCCGTCCAGTTGCTCGTCGCTCACCCGCCGCAACCTACCGGATCGGTGCCGGAGGTCCCCGACCGCCTCAGCGCGACCGGGCGACGGCTGCGTCGACGGCGGTACGGTCTGCCAGAATCCGACCATGAGCTTGCGCCAGCATTGGGCCGCCGGAGACGAGACCCTCGGACTGTGGATCCAACTGCCGTCGCCGATCACCGCCGAGATCGCGGCACGGCAGCCGGTGAGCTATGTCTGTGTCGACACCCAACACGGCGTCAACGATCCGATGACGTGCGTCGCCGCCTTCACTGCGATCGAGCTGGCCGGCAACGTGCCGATCGCTCGTGTGCCGTGGAACGAGCCCGGTGTGATCGGCAAGACGCTCGACGCCGGCGCCCACGGGGTCATCGTCCCGATGGTGAACACGCGGGCCGAAGCCGAGGCCGTCGTCCAGGCGGCGCGTTACGCACCCGTCGGTGCCCGCAGCTGGGGGCCGATGATGGCAGGGCTCCGGCGCGACGACTACCAGCGCTGGGCCGGCGAGCACGTCGCCGTGATCCCGATGATCGAGACGGTCGAGGCGATGGCGAACCTCGACGAGATCCTGGAGTGCCCCGGTATCGACGCCGTGTATGTCGGGCCGGCCGACCTGTCGGTGAGCCTCGGCCTCCCACCGGGGAACAACGACGGTGAGCCGGCGTTCGACGATGCGCTCGCCACGATCGCCGACGCGTGTGCCCGCCACGACGTCGTGGCCGGCATCCATGCGACCGGTTCGCTCGCCGGTCGCCGACGACAGCAGGGGTTCCGGATGATCACCGTCGCGAGCGACGCGTTGGCGGTGCGATCCGGCTTCGAACGCGAGGTCGCCGCCGCCACCGGCGACCACGACGACGCCGCCCCGGACGCCATGTACTGAGCTTCTCGGCGGCACACGTCCGACATCCCGCACCACCGCCGCCCAGAACGTCACAGACCGAACCACCCCTGGTTCTCGGCGGCACACGTCCGACATCTCGCACCACCGCCGCCCAGAACGCCACAGACCGAACCACCCCTGGTTCTCGGCGGCACACGTCCGACATCCCGCACCAGCGACGCCCACAACGCAACAGACCGAACCCACGCCAGCTTCTCGGCGGCTCACGTCCGACATCCCGCACCAGCGACGCCCACAACGCCACCGAGCAACCACCCCGGTTCTCGGCGGCACACGTCCGACATCCCGCACCAGCGACGCCAAGAACGCAACGGGCCGAACCCACGCCGACTTCTCGGCGGCACACGTCCGACATCCCGCACCCGAGACGCCCAGAACGCCACCGAGTAACCACCCGGTTCTCGGCGGCACACGTCCGACATCCCGCACCACCGCCGCCCAGAAAACGGGGCGGGTCAGCGGGTGGCGATGACGAGGCGGTCGTGGCCGGCGAGGTCGGGACGCACGTCGACGGTGCGGAACCCGGCAGCGAGACACATCGAGCGCACCGCGGCGCCCTGGTCGGTGCCGATCTCGAGCACCAGCGACCCGGTCGTCGTGAGATGTTCGGATGCGCCGGGCACGATGCGGCGATAGTCGTCGAGGCCGTCGGCGCCGGCGAACAGGGCGACCGCCGGCTCCCACTCGCGCACCGAGGCGTCGAGCAGTTCCGAGCCGTCGGCGACGTAAGGCGGGTTACTGACGATCACGTCGAACCGGTCGCCGTCGGGCAGCGCCTCGAACCAGTCGCCCTGGTTCACCCGGACGTTGCGCGCCGCCCGACCGATGCCGGCCAGGTTCGCCCGGGCGACGTCCAGCGCGTCGCCGTCGGCGTCCGACAGCCAGATCTCGGTCCCGTCGAGCGGGAGTTCGTCCGCCAACGCGAGACCGATCGCCCCGGAGCCGGTCCCGAGGTCGGCGATCCGCCGGTGCGGCAGGTCGCGAACGAGGTCGAGCACCGACTCGACGACGAGCTCGGTCTCGGGCCTCGGGATCAGCACGCGACGGTCGACGGCGAGGTCGAGGCGTCGAAAGCCCCACCGGCCGAGTACGTACTGGAGCGGTTCGCCGGAGCGGTAGCGCGCGACCATTGCGTCGTGGTGCTGCACCATCCGCTCGGTCACCGGTTGATCGAGTGCGGCCTCGAACTCGTCACCGTCGAGCGCCGTGGCGACCTCGCAGATCCAGCGGGCCTCGTGTCGACTGCCGAGCACGTCGGCGGTCTGCTGCCACAGCCGACGCAGCGTCAACACGTCGGCGGCGTCGCCGGCATCATCGGCGTCGGCGCTCATGAGACAGTGTCGGCGAGCTGGCGCGCCCGCTCCTCGCGCAACAGCGGTTCGACGACGAGATCGAGCTGGCCGGCGAGCACGTCGTCGAGCCGGTAGATCGTGAATCCGATCCGGTGATCGGTGACGCGGCTCTCCTTGTAGTTGTACGTGCGGATCTTCTCGCTCCGGCCGCCCCCGCCGAGCTGGGACCGACGTTCCTCGGACATCTCGGCGTCGCGATCGCGTTGGGCCTGCTCGAAGAGCCGGGCTCGCAACACCTGCATGGCGCGTGCGCGGTTCTGGAGCTGGCTGCGCTCGTCCTGCATCGTCACGACGATGCCGGAGGGCACATGGGTGATGCGCACGGCCGAGTCGGTGGTGTTGACGTGCTGGCCACCGGCCCCGGACGATCGGTAGACGTCGATCTCGAGGTCGCGGTCGTCGATCGTGACCTCGACCTCGTCGACCTCGGGCAGCACGGCGACGGTCGCCGACGAGGTGTGGACACGCCCCTGACTCTCGGTCACCGGCACCCGCTGCACCCGATGGGGACCGCCCTCGAACTTGAGGTGCTGCCACGCGTCGTCGCCACGCACGACGAACGCCACCTGATTGACACCGCCGAGGTCGCTCGGATCGTGCGACAGCGTTTCGACCTTCCACTTGCGCACTGCGGCGTAGGCGACGTACATGTCGTACAGGTCACGGGCGAACAGGTTGGCCTCCTCGCCGCCCTCGGCGCCGCGGATCTCCATGATCACCGCTCGGCCGGCGTGCGGGTCGCGTGGCAGCAGGAGCTCGCGTAGCTGCGCCTCGAGCTGTTCGAGGTCGGTCTGTGCTTCGGCGACCTCGACACCGGCCAGATCGCGGTCGTCGGCACTGGTGGCGCCGTCGAGCAGCTCGAGCGCCGCTTGGAGGTCGTCGGTGCGGCTGCGATATGCCGACCACGCAGCGACGAGGGGTTCGAGCTCGCGGTACCGCTGCGACACCGATCGCAGCACGCTCGGATCGGCGTGGGTCGCCGGATCGGCAAGGCGCGCCTCGAGTTCGCGGAACTCCTCTCCGGCCGACGTCAGGCGGTCGGCGACACCGGTGTCGAGCATGGCGTCTTGAGGCTATCCGAGGCCATGGCCTCGTCAGTCCTGTCAATCCTGAGTTGCATCGACTCATGATTTCTGTATGATGTACATCATCAGTGCTGAGCCGGTCTCAGCAATCACCATCACCGCAATCGAACAACCGCAACAGGAGTCACGACATGATCGTTCGTCACCGCACCGCCCCCTCGGCGTTCGACCTCGGCTTCGACCGAGCGTTCGACCAACTCGCCACCTCGTTCTTCGACAACCGGCGCCCGACCGGCCCCGTGGTCGACGGCAGCTGGTCCGGCAGTGAGTACGTCCTCACCGTCGACCTGCCCGGCATCTCCGCCTCCGCCGTCCAGGTCGAGGTCACCGGCACGACGCTCACCCTCGCCGTCGACACCGACGAGCTCACATGGAAGCGCAGCCTCCGCCTCGGCGGCAGGCTCGACCCCGACAAGGTCAGCGCCCACCACGTCGACGGCCGTCTGACCGTCCGAGTCGGTTCGTACGACGAGCCCGAGGCCCGTACCATCGAGATCGCCACCTCGGCGCCCGAACTCGGCACCGCCGACGCCGACGCGATCGAAGCCACCTCGTCCGACTCACCCGAACCGAACGACGAGTCCTGATCACCGCCGTCGAGCGCACCGCGCTCGACGAGCCCCAGCT
>NZZV01000020.1 GCA_002698945.1 Acidimicrobiaceae bacterium | reverse complement strand
CCGCTTCCCGCTCCACCTCGTCAGCCATCAACCGGCGACCCGGCTCCACAGCCAGCTCGACCACAGCGACTACAGCCGCCGCCACAAGATCGATGACCGGGAAGTCGTGCGGATCCATCCCGACGCCGCCGCCGAGCGCGGCATCGCGGACGGTGCGACCGTGCGGGTGTTCAACGACCGAGGCGCCTGCCTCGCCGGCGCCCGACTCGACGACCGCGTCGCTCCCGACGTGCTGGCGCTGCCCACGGGTGCGTGGTACTCACCCGCCGAGCCCGGTGCCCCCGGCGCCCTCGACCTGGCCGGCAACCCCAACGTGCTGACCCGCGACATCGGCACCTCGTCGCTCGCCCAGGGGCCGACCGCGCACACCTGTCTCGTCGACGTCGAGCCCTACCCCGGCGACGCGCCACGACCGTACGTCTATACCCCACCCCCGATCCTCCCGCACCCCTGAACCCCGTTCAGGAAGCGCCGGCCCGCGGCGGGCGGCGTCAGGCGTTGGCGTCGGCGGCCGCGCTGGTGTCGATCCAGGGACCGACACCGCTGATGCGGTCGACGGCGACGCGGACGACGGCGAGGTCGGGCGAATCGCGGAGCGCGAGCGGGTGTCGGTCGAGGCCGGTGTACTTGCGCGCGAGCCGATCCATCAGCGCCGGGTCGGCGCCGGTGGCCAACTGTGCGGTGCCCCGGACGACGAGGTGGCGTTGGAACCCCTGATCGTTCCGGATGTCGTCCTCGATGGAAATGACGACCGACGGATCGGCTTCCAGGTTCTTCGCCTTGCGGCTCGTTCGATCACATCCGAAGACGATCTCGTCATCTTCGACGATGACCCAGACGACCGACACCTGTGGTGTCCCGTCGTGGTTCCGGGTCCAGACGTGCGCAACCGCATCCGAGCCCAGCAATGCCTGGGCGGGTGCCGACAACAAGGACATGGGTGTCCCCCTTTCCCCTCCGGACCAGTACACCGCGCCCGACGCCCGTTGTCCAGAGGCGTTCGACGACGTTCAGCTGAGAAGTGGTTTCAGGCGCGACGTCCGGACGGCGGCGCTCCGCCCTAGAGTCACGCGCCACCATGAACCGACCCAGTGAAGACGCCGCGCTCGAACGGTTGCGCCAACTCGACGCCCCGGCACCGACGCCCCCACCGCCGTCCGGTTCGTCGCGTCCTGCGCCCCGGCCCGAACAGCTCGACCAGAACTCCGGTTCGGGCCAACTCGTCGCCTCGGTGTTCGTGCCCGGCCTGGCATCGATCAAGCGACATCCGCTGCTCGGCATCGTGCTCTTCGTCATCGGCGTCGCCCTGCCATTCGTGCTGCTGGCCTGGATCTACGCGAACCGCGGCGATCTCGTCGGCTTCGCGCTCGACCCTCAGTTCTTGCTCGTCGTCACCGCGATCGCGCTCGGCGCCGTCCTCGTCCGGCTGGCTGCGATCGGCGAGGTGTTCCGCGCGCATCGGCGTTCGCCCGGCATCGCCGGCCGCTCCGCCGTCGCCGCCGTGGTCGTCCTCGCACTCGGGTTGCCGGCCTACTGGGTTGCGTTCCAGGCGAACGAGGCGCGCAGCGTCGTCGCGGACGTCTTCGCCGGTGGCAGCGACGAGCCGCTGTTCACGCCGACCGATTCGCCGTCCGACACGGCGACCGGCAGCGCCCTCGACCACGACGACTTCACGAACATCCTGCTGTTCGGCGGTGACGCCGGGCCGGGTCGGTGGGGGCTGCGCACCGACACCATGATCCTCGTCACGATCCACGAGCCGACCGGCCGAACGGCGCTGGTCTCGATCCCACGAAACCTCACCCGTGTGTCGTTCCCACCCGGCACCCCCATGGCCGATGCGTTCCCGGACGGCTTCGACGACCTCGCCAATGCGATCTTCCCGTACGTCTCGACCCGTGAGGAGATGATGTCCGCCTACTCGCGCGACGGGTTGCAGGCCGAGGCGGTCGCACTGTCCGAGGCGCTCGGCTACTCGCTCGGGGTCGAGATCGACGACTACGCGCTCGTCAACATGCAGGGATTCACCGAGGTGATCGACGCCGTCGGTGGTGTGACCCTCGAACTGGCGACCAGTATCGAACTGCCGCCGTCGTTGCCGGGCGAACGTCCCCTGCCGTCGTCGATCGGTCCCGGCGCGGTCGACATGGACGGTGCGATGGCGATCGCCTACGCCCGTTCCCGCTACGCGGACTCCGACTATCAGCGAATGGGCCGTCAACGGCAGTTGCTCGCCGCACTCGGTTCCCAGGTGTCGGCGACCGACGCACTGACGGGATTCGGTTCCGTGACCGGCGTGCTGGACGAGTCGATGCGCACCTCGCTGTCGTCGAGCGAGTTCAGCAACTTGCTCGACCGGTTGGGCGACAATTCGGCGATCCGCGAGTCGGTCGGTCTGATCCCGCCGCTGATCGAACCGGGCAATCCGGACTACGACACGATCCGCACGATCATCGCCGGGGTCCAGAACGCCATGGTGACCGGCACGCCGTCGGGTTACGGCGCCTGACGTCGCGCGAGGCGGTTGCGCAGCGGTCTTCTTCGTCAGCAGTCGCGGCCGTTCAGCGTTCGTGGTCGCCGTGTCGATACATGGCCGAGAGTTCGTCGAGCCGCGCCTTGACGTCCTCCGGGAGCGGTGTCTCGACGGCGGCGATCGACGCCGCCAGCTGCTCCGGACGGCTCGCTCCGATGATCGGAGCGGTGACGACCGGGTTGGCGAGCACCCACTGGATCGCCATCGTCGCCATCGGCGTGCCCGCGTCCTCGGCGACGGCGCGCAGCTCCTCGACCGACGCGAACATCTGGTCCTGCCAGTAGCGCTCGGAGTACATCTCGCCGGCACCGCCGAGCGTGAAGCGGGTGCCCTCCGTCGGTGCGCCCTGCTTGTGCTTGCCGGTGAGCAGGCCGCCCGCCAGCGGGTTGTAGGGGATGACGGCGACATCGTCCTCTTCGCAGAGCGGGAACAGCTCGCGTTCGTTCTCGCGGAACAGCAGGTTGTAGCGAGGCTGGACGGACTCGAAACGGCTGATGCCCAGCACCTCGCTGCGGCCGATCGAACGGGCCAGCTGGTAGGCGAGCGTGTTCGAGCAGCCGACGTACCGGACCTTGCCCGACCGGACCAGATCGTCCATCGCCTGGAGCGTCTCGTCGATCGGCGTGTGTCGATCGTAGAAGTGGATCTGGTACAGATCGACGTAGTCGGTGCCGAGTCGGCGTAGCGAGGCGTCGATCGCGCGCATGATGTTCTTTCGGCTGTTGCCTTGATCCCACGTGTTCGGTCCGGTTCGGCCGAAGCACTTGGTCGCCAGCACGATGTCGTCGCGCCGGCCGTCACGGGACATCCATCGACCGATCAGTTCCTCGGTCCGACCGATCGTCTCGGTCGGGCCACCGATCGGGTACAGGTCTGCGGTGTCCCAGAACGAGATGCCGGCGTCGAACGCGGTGTCCATGATGGCGAACGAGGTCTCGTCGTCGCACTGGAACCCGAACGTCATCGTGCCGAGGCAGAGCCGGGAGACGCGGAGGCCGGTGCGGCCGAATCGGACGTGATCCATGGCCGCACCGTACCCCGGGTCGTCGACGTCACATGAGGTCGGCGGCGTCGCCGACCAGGTCGGCGAGTTCGTCCACCTCGTCGTCGTCGATCTCATCGGCGAGTCGCCGGGCCTCGGCGGCGAGTGCGTCGATGTCGATCGTGTCGGCGTACGGATTGTCACGGAGCAGCTCCGCGTACACCGCGACGACGGTGGCGAGCCGGAAGTCGGCTGCCGTGTCGTCCCACTCGGTGTCGATGTCGCGCAGGTCGATGTCCTCGTCGATCTCGCTGACGTCACCGTCGTCGGGGTCTTCCCACCGCAGCGACACCTCACCGAGTTCGGCACGATCGTCCGGATCGATGCCGCGTTCCAGCTCGACCTCGTAGATCGCGGTCACCTGATGGCCGGCGCCCAACTCGCCGGCGTCGACCTCGTCGTTGCGGAAGTCGCTGTCGCGAACGCCCCGGTTCTCGAAGCCGATGAGCCGGTACGACTCGACCACGTCGGGGTCGAACTCGACCTGGATCTTGGCGTCCTTGGCCACGGTCAGCAGCGTCGACGTCAGTTCGTCCTCGAAGAGTCGTTCGGCTTCGTCGTCGTTGTCGACGTAGGCGTAGAAGCCGTCGCCCTGGTCGGCGAGCTGCTCCATCGTCACGTCGTTGAAGTTGCCCATTCCGAACCCCACGGTGACGAGATTGATCCCACGGTCGGCGTCGTCGCGGATCATGCGGGCGAGTTCGTCCGGGTCGGTCACACCGACGTTGGCCACACCGTCCGACGCCAGCACGACCCGGTTGATGCCTCCGGCCCGATATGCCTCGCTCGCCAAGCCGTAGCCGGTGCGGAGTCCGCTCTCGAGGTTGGTCGAACCGCCCGGACGCAGCGCGTCGATCGCGTCGAGGATGTCATCGCGCTCGCTGACGGGGGTCGGGTGCAGCACCACACCTGACGAATCCGAGTACGTCACGATGGCCACCGTGTCGTCGTCCTCCAGTTCGTCGACGAGGGTCTCGAGTGAGTCCTTCACGAGTCCGAGACGATCGTCCCGATCCATCGACCCGGAGGTGTCGACGACGAAGGTCAGCGCAGCGTCCCCGCGTTCGTCGTCATCGACGACTTCGGCCTGGACGCCGATCCGCACCAGCTGATGGTCGTCGTCGAACGGCGACGGCCCGCCGTCGACCGAGATCTCGAGCCCGCTGCCGGGCGCGTCGTAGTCGTATTCGAAGGCGTTGACGTACTCCTCCGGCCGGACCGACTCGACCGGTGGCAGCACGCCCTCGTCGAGCCAGCGCCGCATCACCGTGTACGAACCGGTGTCGACGTCGAGCGCAAAGGTCGACAGGGGATCCTCGCGGGTCTCGACGAAGTCGCGGTAGCCGTAGTCCTCGAACGTGTTGTCCTGCTGTCGGTCAGTCGGTGGAGCGGGTGGTGGCTCGAACAGACCGCCATCGGCGTCGTCGCCCGCCCCGACCGTCGGCGCGGCTCCCTCGTCGGAGTACTGGACCTCGGCGTCATCCGAGGTGGCCTCGGACATCGGCGCCTCGGCCGGCTCCTCCGCTGCGTCCTCGGCAGAATCGTCGGCCGGCTCGTCTGATCGTTCGTCAGCGGGTTCGTCGGCCGGCGGGGCGAAGACGTCCTCGACATCACCGTCACGAGTCTCCGCCTCGTCGTCCTCGTCATCCTCGCCGTCCTCGTCGTCCTCTGTCTCATCGAGGTCGGGTTCGTCGAGTGGGGCGAACACGTCGTCGACGTCCCGCCCGTCGTCGACCGTCTGGGCATCGGACGAATCGTCGTCGCTCCCGCTGCACGCGGTGAGCATCACCCCCACGGCGACCAGAGCGGCCAATTGCTGGTTCACGTTGCTGCGCTTCATGCCGGGTTGGACGACCGCCCGCACCCGCCGGTTCCGCCCCCGGCATGTCGGACCCGTGACGAAACCGTGACAGCGAACCGGGCGCGAGCGACGTGGCGACAGGGCGGACGGGTGGCTTCCGAGCTGTTCGTCGAGCGGTCGCCGGTTGTTCACCGGACGGCGAACCGGCGTCCATCCCGGCGATCTAACTTCGCCGCCGATCCCCACGATCCCCAGGCGAATGGAGCACACCATGACCGTTGACGACGGCATCAGCAACCCCTCGACCAACCGACCCTTCCAGGACGTGCTAGCCACCAACCTCAGCCGCCGCAAGGCCCTGATCGGCGGGAGCGCCACCGCCGCCATCGCGTTCTTCGGCGCCTCGACCGTCGCGGAAGCCGGCACCGCCCCTGCGAAGGGCGGCAACGGCAACGGGCACGGGAAGGGCAGGCAACACGGACGCTTCCTCGACTCGTTGATCGGCTTCGCCGCCTGCCCCAACCCGGGTGGACCGAACCCGACGATCTCCGACGACTACCAGTACGACATCATCATTCCTTGGGGCTCCCCGCTCCAGCCCGGCGGACCGGACATCGACGGTGGTCGGCCGACGACGGAGGCCGAAGCGCTCCAGCAGATCGGCATGGGCCACGACGGGATGCACTTCTTCCCGATGCGCAACCGGAACGACCATGGTCTGCTGTGCATCAACCACGAGTACGGCGACAACACCACGGTCCTCGGTAAGGGCTTCCCAGAGGACCTCGAGGACGTCCGCATCTCACAGGCGATCCACGGCGCGGCGGTCGTCGAGTTGAAGCGACACCGCGGCTCCTGGCAACGGGTCCGGAGCAACTACAACCGTCGCGTCACCGCGAACACAGCGGTCGTGTTCGACGGACCGGTCGCTGGGCACCCGCTGCTCGACAACCCGGCCGGCAACGTCCCCGCCGGAACGGTGAACAACTGCGCCAACGGCTCGACCCCGTGGGGCACGTACCTCACGTGTGAGGAGAACTTCAACGGGTACTTCGGCGCCACCGGGCCGTTCACGCCGAGTGCACGCCAGGCTCGCTACGGGTTGTCGGCAGGCGGCTTCGGGTACGGCTGGCACGTGTTCGACCCCCGCTGGGACCTCACCAACCCGGAGTACGTGAACGAGGCGAACCGCTTCGGGTGGATCGTCGAGATCGACCCGATGAACCCGACGGCGCCGCCGGTGAAGCACACCGCGCTCGGCCGATTCAAACACGAGGGGATCGCGGTCACGACCGGACGTGGCGGCCGCATCGTCGGCTACATGGGCGACGACGAGCGTTTCGACTACATCTACAAGTTCGTGTCGGCCGCGAACTGGAGGTCGATGCGAGCACGGGGCAAGAGCCCGCTCAGCGAAGGCCGCCTGTACGTCGCTCGCTTCGACGACGACGGCACCGGCGTCTGGCTCGAGCTCACGATCGGTAACCCGGTTCTCGCCGCCGAGTTCGCCGACCAAGCCGAGGTGCTCACCTACGCCCGTCGCGCCGCCGACCTGCTCGGCGCCACGCCGATGGATCGCCCCGAGTGGACGTCAGTGGCCCCGAACGGCGACGTGTACTGCACCCTGACCAACAACACGGCCCGGAGCGTGCCCGACGCCGCGAACCCACTCGCCCCCAACCCCGACGGACACATCATCCGCTGGCGCGACCGGGACCAGCACGTCGGCACGACCTTCGAGTGGGACATCTTCCTGCTCGCCCAGGACACCCACGCCACCGCCGATGCCGCGTTCGGGTCGCCGGACGGTCTCTGGGTCGATCCCGATGGACGGGTGTTCATTCAGACCGACGGTGGGCAGCCCTTCGGCAACAACCAGATGCTGGTCGCCGATCCGAAAACGAAGGAGGTCCGGCGCATCTTCGCCGGCGTCGACGGCGACGAGATCACCGGTGTCGCCGTGACGCCCGACCGACGGACGATGTTCATCAACACCCAACACCCGGGCAACGGTGACCCAACGGCGACCAACTTCCCGGTGCCCGGCGCAGGTGGCCCGCAGGTCCCGCGTGACGCCACCTTCGTGATCACCCGCAAGGACGGCGGCATCATCGGTTCGTGACGTCTGCGCCCCGGTCGCGTCCTGGTAGGGAGGCGCGGTCGGGGCGCAGCCTCGTCACGTCGACGCGTGACCGTCGACGATCACCTGGGACTCGCGGGCGGCGGCGGCGAAGATGCCCTTCGACATGAGCGACGACTCGAGCTTGCGGCGTCGCAGGTAGATGTCGGCCCGCTCGGCGTGGACCTCGGGGTCGTCCGGTGCCGCCCAACCGGCGAAGTCGGCGAGGTGGCTCGCGAGACGGACATCGCCGTCGTCGAGGGCCCGTTTCGCCCGCTCGAGCAGGGGAGCGGTACCGCCGGCGAGTTCGGCCACGACCGCACCGACCGCTGCGTCGGGAGCGGGCTTGAGACGGCTCGCAGCGCCATCCCACCAACCACCGAACTGGCGCCACACGTTGCGCACCACGAACTCGGGTTCGTCGTAGAGGGGTCGGAGGTACGGAAGTGCCAGCGTGTCGTCGGGCACCCGCACGGTGTGCACGATCTCGTCGAGCTTCGCGCCGCCGTTCATCATCGCGACCACCTCGTCGACCAGCGCGTCGAGCGCGTCGGCGACCGTGTGCAACACCGTCCGGATGCGCGACGCACCGCTGATCGGGAGGCCGTGCGCCGGCACCAGCAGCTCGGGTTCGAACGACGCCATCCTGCGCAGTGCAGCGGCCCACTCGATCGGGAAGCGCTGGACCTTCTGCGGGTTGCCGGCGTTCGGGAAGTTCCAGATCAGGAAGTCGCCGGCCATGATGACCTTGCGCTCGGGTAACCATGCCCACAGGTGATCGTCGGTCTCACCACGATCGTGGTGCAACTCGATCCGTTCGTCACCCACGACGAACTCGTGTGCGTCGTGGACCTCGATGGTCGGCCAGAGCGTGGTGTCGGGGAGGAACCGCCGCCACCTCGCCATTGCCTCGTCGTCCGACTCGACCAGCATGAGGCCCATGTCCTGGCGGATGCCACCGAACTGACGGGTGTTGATGTCGACGTTCCAGTCGTTCGTCGCCCGGTAGCGCTCGAACCGGGCGGCCACACGCTCGTGCCCGATCACCTCGAGATCGCCCCACCGTTCGGCGAACGCACCGCTACCGCCGACATGGTCGATGTGTCCGTGGGTGTAGACGAGGTGCGTCACCGGCACGTCGCTCCAGCCGGCGATCGCGTCGGCCACGTCGGCGCCGGTGCTCTTGTGCGACGCGTCGAACGCGACCGCGCCGGCGTCGGTACGGAGCACCGCGGAATGACTGAAGCTCTCGACGACGGCCACGCCGTCACCGATCTCACTCAGTTCCTGGGTGACCCGGTTGACCGGCTCGTCGAGCACCCGCTCGTCGATGATTCGGCTGGACAACGCGAGCAGATCGGCCATGGAGCGACGGTACCGGTCGTCGACGCCGGTGAACGGACCGAGCAGATGTGCATCGGCTCGGACGCGTCCGCCCGACGGGCAGCGCCGTCAGGCGCGCGGTTCGCGCGGCAAGCCCAGCACGCGCTCCCCGAGGATGTTGCGCATGATGTTCGACGTGCCACCCATGATCGTGTAGCCCGGCGCGTACAGCAGCCCGTGCACGACGTCGTTCCACACGGTCGCTTCGGCGCCGTACGCCCGGGCGACGAAGTCGGCCACCCGGATCTCGTGTTCGGTGCAGAAGCACTTCGTCGCCGCCGAGAAACCTTTCGGGGCCTGCCCCAGTACTTCACGCGTGACCAGGATGCGGCCGATCCGGTACGCCGACTCGAGTGCGGCGACCTCCTGGCGGACTCGAGGGTCGTCGGTGTCGGCACGATCGCATGCCAGGCGGAACAGGGCGTGGTTGGAGACGAGGCGGTCGATGCCGCCCCGCTCGTGTTCGAGCTGGCGCATCGTCTGCTTGAACGCATTGCCCTCGACACCGACCAGGTTCGGAACCGGGACCCGCACGTCGGTGAAGAACACCTCGCAGAAGTGCTGGTTGGTCGTCATGTCCTTGATCGGGCGGACCTCGATGCCGGGCGTGTCCATCGGGACGATGATCTCGCTGATGCCCTGGTGTGGTGGGCCGTCGCTGCTCGTGCGGCAGATGAGATAGATGTAGTCGGCGACGTCACCGAAGCTGGTCCAGATCTTCTGACCGTTGATGACCCACTCGTCGCCGTCGCGTCTGGCGGAGGTGACGAGCGAGGCGAGGTCGCTGCCGGCGTTCGGTTCCGACATACCGATGCACCAGGTCGTCTCGCCCGACAGCATGCCCGGCAAGAACTCGGCCTGCTGGTCGTCGCGGCCGTAGGCGATGAGAGTCGGTCCCATCTGGCGATCGGCGAACCACATCGCCGCGATCGGCGCACCGGCGGCGATCAGCTCCTCGCCGATGATGAGGCGGTCGACCGGTGGCCGCCCCTGACCACCGAACTCGACCGGCCAGGTGAGACCGATCCAACCGAGCGCCGCCATCTCCTTGGCGAACTCCTTCGAGTAGCCGTTGATCCACGAGTCGTTGTGCCGTCCGAACCGTTCGACCGCGTCGGCGGCGACCTCGCGTGCTCGCTCGCGCAGCGCGACCTGTTCCGGGGTCCAAGCGAAGTCCATGCCGTCGATCGTATTGCCGCCGGGCCGCGCGGGCGCGATCGGAGTCGGGGCGAGGGAGCTCGCGCTGTGAGTGCTCGGCCTGACTCGAAATGTGGCATCTGTGTGGTCAGATTTTCCGGATCTTGAACGAAAACCTCTGAAATCCTTGAATTTCGGGGTGACAGCGGCGACGGCTGCTTCATACGCTGGAACACATGTTGGGGACTCGGCGCCGTGCGAACCGCCGGATCGCCACCGCGATCACGTTGGTATCGCTGCTGAGCGTCATGGTCGCGACACCGAACGTGTCAGCGCAAGCGCCTCCCGCCGACGAGCCGAGCGACGAGCCCGTCGCGACCGAGCCCACCCCCGAGCCGGCACCGACGACGCCGTCGACCACGCAGCCCCCGTCCACCACGACCGTCGCACCGGCGGACCCCGAGCCGGCCGGACCAGCACCAGCCGAACCCGAGCCGGTCGAATCCGAGCCGGTCGAATCCGAGCCGGCGGAGGACGTCGCCGTCGGGGTCGTCGGTGGCGACACCGTCGCGGTGGCGGCACCGCCGGTCCCGACGACCGTCGTCGCCGTGGGACAGCCTCCGGTGCCGCCCACGACGGTTGTCGTCGCCGTTGGCCGCCCTCCGGTGGCTCCGACCACCGTGGCGAGCGCGTCGCGCAACGCGACACCCGCGCCGATCGCCAACCCCGACCGGCCGCGACCGATCCCCACCCTGACCAGGGTGCAGGTCGGCGACGCCACCCTCCTCGTCGTCACGGGCCTCGACCGCATCGCCGACCAGTTCTGAGTCGACCGGTCCCCGGACGCGAACGAACGGCCGCCGTGGGCGGCCGTTCGTCGGGAACTCGATCGAACTCGGAGGGGCCGATCAGCGGTCGGCGATACCGACGTAGTCGCGCTCGTCCGGGCCGGTGTACCACTGGCGCGGACGTGAGATCTTCTGGTCGTCGTCGTTGAGGAGCTCCTGCCAGTGGGCGAGCCATCCCGTCGTCCGCGGGATCGCGAACAGCACGGTGAACATCTCGACCGGGAAACCCATCGCCTGGTAGATCAGGCCCGAGTAGAAGTCGACGTTCGGGTAGAGCTTGCGGTCGACGAAGTACGAGTCGGACAGCGCGACCTCTTCGAGCGCCAACGCGATGTCGAGCAGCGGATTCTTGCCGGTGACCTCGAAGACGTCGTAGGCCGTCTGCTTGATGATCGTCGCCCGCGGGTCGTAGTTCTTGTAGACCCGGTGGCCGAAGCCCATCAGACGGCCTTCACCGTTCTTGACCGATTCGATGAACGCCGGCACGTTCTCGACGGAACCGATCTCGGTGAGCATGCGCACGACCGCCTCGTTGGCGCCACCGTGCAGTGGGCCGTAGAGCGCGCTGGCCGCCGCCGAGGCGGCCGAGTACGGGTCGGCGTGGCTCGACCCGACGACGCGCATCGCCGTCGTGCCGCAGTTCTGCTCGTGATCGGCATGCAGGATGAACAGCACGTCCATCGCCCGCTCCAGCACCGGATCGACGTGGTAGTCGTTGCCGACCTTCCACATCATGTTCAAGAAGTTGGCCGGGTACGACAGATCGTTGTCGGGGTAGTTGAACGGGAGCCCCTGCGAGAAGCGGTAGGACATCGCGGCGATGGTCGGCGTCTTGGCGATCAGGCGCAGGATCTGCTTGCGACGCGACGCCTCGCTGTCGATGTCTTTCGCGCCGTCGTAGAACGTGCCGAGCGCGGCGATCGCCGACACGAACAACCCCATGGGGTGGGCGTCGTAGTGGAAGCCGTCGACGAACCGCTTGCGCATGTTCTCGTGGATGTACGTGTGATGCGTGACGTCGTGACGCCACTGCTCGAGCTCGGGCTGGGTCGGCAGCTCACCGTGGAGCAGGAGGTACGCCACCTCGAGGAACGTCGACTTCGCGGCGAGTTGCTCGATCGGGTAGCCCCGGTACCGCAGGATGCCGGCACCGCCGTCGAGGTAGGTGATCTCCGACTTGCACGACGCCGTCTGCATGTAGGCGGGGTCGTACACGAACAGGCTGGGGTCGAGTTCGCGCACCGCGGCGGCAGGGAACACCCCACCCTCGATCGGTACGGTCACGGTTTTGCCGGTGCGGTCGTCGGTGATGGTGATGGTGTCGGGCACGTCGCTTCCTTCGTGTCTCGCGCGTTGAATAGGGCTGTTCTCCCGAGTCGGGACTGTATCGGCCCGGGGCGTCAACCCTTCAACGAGGGACGGAACATCTCGCGACGTGTAGCGCCGGCGAGCCGAAGCCGGTCCGGGGCGTGGAGCGCTCGACGATCCGCCGCTCGACCGGCCGGATCAGAGCGGCGTGTTGCCGTGCTTGCGGTGAGGGAGACGCTCGCGCTTGTTGGCGAGCATCGAGAGTGCCGAGGCCACCTCGCGGCGGGTCTCGGCCGGATCGATCACCCCGTCGATCAGTCCGCGGTCGGCGGCGATGTACGGATTGAGCAGCCGCTCGGTGTAGTCCGCCTCGAACGCGGCCCGCTCGTCGTCGGTCGCCCGACGTTGCAGGATCGCGGCTGCCTGTCCGGCGCCCATCACCGCCAGTTCGGCCCACGGCCACGCGAGGCAGACGTCGTTGCCCATCGTCTTGGAGTCCATCACGATGTAGGCACCGCCGTAGCTCTTGCGGAGGATGACACAGACGCGGGGCACGGTCGCTCGTCCGTACGCGTACACGAGCTGTGCGCCATGGCGGATCATGCCGCGCCACTCGAGGTCCTTGCCGGGATAGAACCCGGGCGTGTCGACGAGGGTCAGGATCGGCAGGTTGAACGAGTCGCAGAACGAGACGAACCGCGCCGCCTTCTGCGAGGCGGGGATGTCGAGCGTGCCGGCGAGGTTCATCGGCTGATTGGCGACGATGCCGATCGGCCGGCCGCCGACCGTCGCGAACGCCGTGACGACGTTGCCGGCCCAGCGAGAGCGCACCTCGAGCAGCGAGTCGTCGTCGACGATCGCCTCGGCCACCTGCCGGACGTCGTAGCTGCCGGTCGATGACTCGGGGATCAGCTCGCCGGCTTCGGGGCACGGCCGGTCGACCGGATCGGTCTGGGGCCACACCGGCGGTTCGAGATCGACATGGTCGGGGAGGTAGGCGAGCAGGTCGGCGACGAGGTCGGCGCCCGCGTCGCGGTCGGCGACGACGCCGACCGGTAGCCCGGCGTTCTGTTCGAGCGGGCCAGGACTGCCCAGCTCGTCCTTGCTGATCTCGATGCCGGTGAACTGGCGCACCATGACCGGGCCGTTGACGAACGCGTACGCCCGCTCCGTCATGACGACGAAGTCGACCAGGCCGAGCAGGAGTGCCGGACCCGAGACGGCGGGTCCGTCGACGATCGCGAACGTCGGGACCACCCCGGAACAACGCGTCAGGGCACGAGCCACCCGTCCCCAGCCGTCGAGCGGCGCGATGCCCTCGCGGATGTCGGCGCCGGCGGAGTTCACGACCATCACGAGCGGGATGCGCTCGTCGAACGCCGCGCGCGCGGCGATCTCCATCGTCATCGTCATCGTCTGGGTGAGCGGCGCCGCCGGATCGACCGCATCGAACTCGAGCCACGAGACGCGACGGCCGTCGAGGACACAAATGCGGGTGCTGACCGGCCCGGGCACGGACGCGGCGAGTTGCAGTTCGTCGAGCGACATCGACCCGGACACTAACCGGACGACCCGGCGAGCGACAGCGAAGGTCGGACGGTGTGCCGTGCGACACCCGCCGGCCGTCCGCCGACCGTCCGGTGACGGCCTGTGAGTCGCTCGGGGGCGATCAGGTGGTGCGTTGGAGGGGGAACGTCTCGGAGCCGAGGTGGACGCCGGGCTGGTCGGCGCCGTGTTCGGCGATCACGTCCGTGAGCACTTCGGCGACGGCGGTCGTCGCGGCGCTCGGGGCCGGACGGCGACGACGGGCGAACGCCACGACGCGGCGGGGGAGTTCGGGCACCGTGATCCGGCTGAAGCGTCCGTCGACCTGACGAGGTGCTGCCGTCGCCGGGACGATCGCGGCGCCGTACCCGTCGAACGCGAGCGACGCCAAGAGCCGCACGCCGTCGATCTCGGCCTGGGCTCGCAGCGTGACGTCGACGCTGCCGGCGGCCCGGTCGAGCACACGCCGCAGCGCCGCGCCCTTCGGGGGCAGCAGCAACGGGATGTCCTCCAGTTCGGTCAGCGACATCGTGTCGCGTTCGGCCAGCGGGTGGCCGGACGGCACGAGGAGCAGGAGGTCCTCGGCGAAGAGCGGTTCGACCACCAGTTCGGGGTCGTCGATCGGGAGATGGATGATCGCGGCGTTCAACTGTCCGGACAGGACGCCCGGCACGATGGTCGTCGTCGAGCCCTCACTGACGATGGGATGAACGCGCGGATGGCGTTCGGCGACCGCGCGGAGGAGCTGGGGCATCATCCACCGTGCCGTCGTGCCGATGACGCCGATCCGTGCGTCGCCCGAGACGTCGTCGTCGAGCGATGCGATGTCGGCCGCGATGTCGTCGATCTCCTGGAGAACCCGACGGGCCCGCTCCACCACCCGGACGCCTTCCTCCGTCAAGGTGCCGTTCGAGCGATCGACGAGCGGTGCGCCCAGTTCGCGTTCGAGCTTGGCGACGTGACCCGACACGTTGGACTGCACCGTGTAGAGCGCCCGCGCGGCGGCGCTGAAGGTGCCATGGTCGGCGACCGCGACGATGGCGGCGAGCTGGCGGACATCCATGGCGGGAGCCTATCGGGAAAACAGATACTGACTATCGTGATGTTCTACTTGCCAGATGCACACGTGCACGTGCATACTTTCACAAACAGAACGACGCGAGAACACCCCCCATGTTCCGCTCGGAAAGGGACTTCCACCAATCGGCCCCCCACCGAAGGAAGATCCCAGGTTGAGACGCCCCGATTCCCCCAATCGGGGCGTTTCCCGTTTTCCGCCGTCGTTCCCCACGCTCATCGAGTCCGCGGGAACTCGAAGCCACCCCACCGGCCCGTCGAGCCCGACCGCACCCTGGTCTAGGCTGCGCGGGTGGCATCACAGGGAGCGGCCTTCTTCGACCTCGATCGCACATTGCTGCGTGGTGCCAGCGGGGAGGTGTTCTCCGAGGCGATGAGGTCGGCCGGTCTGGTGAGTAGATCGCTGCCAGGGGAGCGATACGTGTACCAAGTCTTCAACACCATCGGGGAGACCCTGCCGTCGATGGCCCTCGCCCGACAAGCCGTCACCTTGGCCAAGGGGCGGTCACGAAGGTCGGTACAGGACGCCGCCGAGGCCGTGGCACACCAACTGGTGGCGATGGTGCAACCGTTCGCCGCCGGCGTGTTCGCGCAGCACCGCGATGCCGGACGCCCGATCGTGCTCGCGACGACGACGCCGTACGACCTGGTCAAGCCCTTCGCCGACCTGCTCGGTCTCGACGACGTGATCGCGACGCGGTACGGCGTCGGAGTCGACGGTGACACCTACGACGGCACGCTCGCCGGACCCTTCGTGTGGTCGGCCGGCAAGCTCGAAGCCGTGCGGGCCTGGGCGTCCAAGCACGACGTCGACCTCGCCGAGAGTTGGGCGTACTCCGACTCGGTGTACGACACGCCGCTGCTCGGCGCCGTCGGCAATCCCGTGGTCGTGAACCCCGATCCCCGGATGACGGTCATGGCGGCGGCGCGCCGCTGGCCGACGCTGCACCTCGACGTGTCGCCCGGCGTGCGCAAGCTGCCGGTGGTCGGACTCGAACTGCAGAAGCTCGGCATGTTGTTCGCGCGTCCGTCGCTCGTTCCCTTCGCTGACATCCACATCGACGGCACCGAGCACATCCCCGATCAAGGACCCGTGATCCTGGTCGGGAATCATCGCTCGTACTTCGATCCGACGATGATGGCGATGGTCGTCGCCAAGACCGGCCGCACCATCCGCTTCCTCGGCAAGAAGGAAGTGTTCGATGCGCCGTTGGTCGGCACCCTCGCCACCGCGCTCGGCGGCATACGCGTCGACCGTGGGACCGGTTCCGACGAGCCCCTCTCCTCCGCCGCGGACGCGCTCGCCGGTGGGGAGATGGTCGGGATCATGCCGCAGGGAACGATCCCGCGCGGGCCGGCGTTCTTCGATCCGAAGCTCACGGGGCGGTGGGGCGCCGCTCGACTGGCAGCGCTCACGAAGGCACCCGTCATCCCGGTCGGGTTGTGGGGGACCGAGAAGGTCTGGCCCCGCTCGTCGCGCGTCCCCGACCTCCTCAACATCACCGACCCGCCTCGCGTCACGGCGACGGTCGGGCCCGAGGTGCCCCTCAAGTACAAGAGCGCCGACGCCGACACCAAGCGGATCATGAAGGCGATCACCCGGTTGCTGCCTCCGGAGGCGCGCGAACCGTACGACCCGACGCCCGAGGAGCTCGCCCGCACTTACCCGCCCGGGTACCAGGGCGACCCCGACCACGAAACCGTGCGCCGCCCCGGCACCGACTGATCCCGCGTCGCCCGGGCCCGATCGTGCGGTTTGCCCGCTGCGGCGGGCGGGAATGTTCACCGGTATGTCATCTTGTCGGTGGCCAGGCGGGTGCAGACCGTGGCGAACTGCCGCGCCAACCCACCGCTGGACCGTCGCAACGGGGAGATTTCACCGCAATGTGACGAATCAACCTGGAAATACCCTTCATGAAGAAGGTGTTACAGGACTACGGTGGAAAGCCACCCACGACGACAACGGTGATCGAGAGCGAGGACGAGGGTCATGAGCACCACGGTGCAGTCCGGAGGACACAACGTCTCCGGATCTCTCGCGTCCTGGTGGCGGGGTCGGTACGGTCGTCGCCTCCTGATGGAGATCGCGATCTGCGGTGGCCTGCTCGTGATCTACCGGACCATCCGGTTGTTCACGCGTGGCGACCTGCGAGCGGCGTTCGACAACGCCCGCGACATCATCGGATTCGAGACGTGGCTCGGCATGCCGTTCGAGCAAGACCTGCAGCAGTTCCTGCTCGAACACCCGACGATCATCAAGCTGCTCAATCATTACTACGTCGCGTTCCACTTCCCGGCCGCGATCGCGCTGCTGCTGTGGCTGTATCTGCGCCACGAGCGCACCTACCCGCTCGTTCGCAACCTGATGGCGTTCGTGACGTTCTCGGCGCTCGTCATCCACCTGATCTTCCCGCTGGCCCCTCCGCGGATGATGGCCGGCTTCGTCGACACTATGGCCACGTTCGGTCCGAGCATCTATCCCGCCAACGCGCTCGACGGCGCCGCGAATCAGATCGCTGCGATGCCGTCGCTGCACTTCGGTTGGGCGATGATCGAGGCGATCGCGGTGATCATGGTCCTGAAGTCACCCTGGCGGTACCTGATCCTCATCCATCCGGCGCTGATGACGCTGGCGATCATCGCCACGGCCAACCACTGGTGGATCGACGCCGCCGCGGCGGGCGTGCTCATCGTCGGTGCGATCGGTGTGTACCGGGTCGCCACGGCCTGGATCGGTGATCGGCACTGGTCGTGGACGCGGTTCCGCTTCCAGACCGACAGTGGCATCGAACGACTCGAGGCCCACGCCAACGAGGCAGCCGCCCGTACCGGCGACGATGGCGACGGTGCGGAGCCGTCAGCCGACGACGCTGTCACCACTCGGTGACGACGCCACACGCTCACCGCTGACGTCGCCGCCGGGAGCGGCGACGTCGCTGCGAGCCTTCCGATCACACGTCGCCGTCGGCCACCTTCTGACGCACGATGTTCAGCGCCGAGCCGGCGCGGAACCACTCGACCTGCTCGGGGCTGAAGGTGTGGTTGCACTCGAAGTCGATCGTCGTGCCGTCCGGCTTGACGATCTGGCAGCGCACCGGCTCGTTCGGCACCGGCGGCAGTCCGAGCACGGTCGAGCGCACGGCGGCCCTCTCCGAGTGCCACCTGTTG
>NZZV01000019.1 GCA_002698945.1 Acidimicrobiaceae bacterium | reverse complement strand
GCGACCGAGGTCGACGCGGCGTGTCGCTCGCTCGCCGTCGACGCCGGATACGGCGACTGGTTCCTGCACTCGACGGGACACGGGGTGGGCCTGCGCATCCACGAAGACCCGTTCGAGTCCCAGGTGTCCACCCAGACCCTCGTCGCCGGCGACGTCGTGACTGTCGAACCTGGCCTCTATCGTGTCGGATTCGGTGGCTTCCGCATCGAAGACCTCGTCGAGGTCGAGCGCGGCGGCTGCCGCGTATTGACACAGTCGCCCAAGGACACCCCATGCCTGCCATCACCACCAACGACCTGAAGACCGGGATCACCCTCGAACTCGACAACGGCCTGTTCCAGGTCGTCGAGTTCCAGCACGTCAAGCCCGGCAAGGGCGGCGCCTTCGTGCGCACCAAGCTGCGCAACGTGAAGTCGGGCAACGTGTTCGACCGCACGTTCAACGCCGGAGTCCGCGTCGAGCAGGCGATCATCCGCCGCGAAGACATGCAGTTCCTCTACCGCGACGGTGACGACTACGTCTTCATGAACAACGAGTCGTACGAGCAGATGAACGTCGCGCCGGTGGCGCTCGGCGATGCCGCCGACTACATGGTCGAGGGCATGACGGCGCAGGTCGCGTTCCACGACGGCGAGATCATCGGCGTCGAGATCCCGGCCTCGGTCGAGCTGACGATCACCGACACCGAGCCGGGCGTCCAGGGCGATCGCAAGACCGGTGCCACGAAGCCGGCGACGCTCGAGACGGGCAAGGTCGTCAACGTGCCGTTGTTCATCGAGACCGGTGAGAAGATCCGGGTCGACACCCGCACCGGCGACTACATGACGCGCGTCTGATCGGACGACCCTGATGGAACGCCCCGACGAGCGGTCCGACGCGCGCGAGCGTGCGTTGTACCTGCTGTACGAAGCCCACTCGAAGGGGATCGCACCGGTCGACACGATCGACCTCCAGGTCATCGAACCCGACGAACTGACCCAGGAACTCGTCCGCGGCGTCGGAGACCACCTCGAACGACTCGACGAGATGATCGCCGGACGTGCGAAAGGGTGGACCCTGGCGCGCATGCCGGTGCTCGACCTCAACGTGATGCGGCTCGGCGCCTACGAACTACTCGAGCGGCCGCACGTGCCGACCGCCGTCGTGCTCAACGAGGCGGTCGAACTCGCGAAGCGCTTCTCGACCGACGATTCCGGCCGGTTCGTGAACGGCGTCCTCGCGGCGATCGCCACCGACGTCCGCTGATCGCTTCCTGATCAGACCAACGGGCACGGCCGTGCCCGCCGGCTGAACGGTCCGCAGTCGGCGCGGAGCGGTAGGGTCGCTGACCATGCGGGCCGAGGAATCGTGGCGATATTTCGTCTGCGTCGGGGTCGGTCTGCTGCTGTTCGTCTTGCTCGGTCCCGGTTGGTCATCTGGGTTCGAGTCGCCGTTCCCCGACTCGTCTTCGTACCTCGCCGTTGCGGAGATCGGCCCGTTCTCGCCCGACTTCTGGTTCGCCGAACGACCGCCGACGTACCCATTGCTCGTCTGGCTGGTCGGCCCGTCGGCGCGGGCGATCGTGCTGGTGCAGACGCTGATCTGGCTCGGCGCCGTCTGCTACCTCACCGTCACCCTCTGGCAGCAGCTGTCGAACCGCGTCGTTCGGCTCGTGACGATCGCCGCCGTCGGCGCCGTACTCATCGAGACGCGATGGATGTTCTGGCACACGCTCGTGCTCACCGAGTCGCTCTCGAACTCGCTGGTGCTCGCCTGGCTCGCCGCCTGGATCCGCTGGTTCGCCGCCCCGAACGGCCGTCGGCTCGCCGTCGCGGTCGTGCTCACGGCGGCGTGGATGTTGCTGCGCGACTCGAACGCCGTGACGTTGACGGTGTCGTTGATCCCGCTCGCCGTCGCCGGCCTGCTGTGGGAACGGCGACGGCCGGGGGAGCGAGTCGCCGGGATCGTGACCGCATCGGTGATCCTGGTGTTGGTCGGCGCATTCTCGGCGATCGGCCAATGGCACACCGGGCGCGGTGAGGTGACGTTCCACAACAACGTCGGATTGCGGTGGCTTCCCGACGAGTCGATGCGCGACTGGATGATCGACCGCGGCATGCCATTCGACGAGGCGCTCGCCGAACGTACCGGTGGCGACGCCTGGGCCGATGGAGAGGCGTTCCTACGCGACCCCAGACTCGAGGAGTATCGCGACTGGGCCTCGGGCTCGGGTCGTCTTGCCGCCGGCTGGTCGTTCGTCGCTCGGAGCCCGTGGTATCTCGACCGGTTCGTGGGCGAGTTGCCGATCCACACCGACTCCGGGTTCGCCGCCTACGACGCACATGGTGTCGGCGAACAGTTCCCCGACACCGTGCTCGGGCCGCTCGACCCGACCGATTCACGCTGGTCGATGGCGATCTGGGGACTCACATCGATCGGTGCCGTCGTCGCCGCATTCGCGGTGCGACGATGGTTGGGGGTGCTCGTCACGTTCCTCGTCGTCCCGATCGGCATCGACCTGTACCTGGTCTACGTCGCGGACGCGATCGAGGTCGGCCGTCACCTCGCCGGCCCGATGTTCCGCATGTCGATCGTCTGCATCGTCGCCGTCGGCCTCACGGTCGACGCCGTGCTCGCACGGAGCGCCGATCGGAGTGAAACCCCGAGTGCTGACGACGCGAGCCTCATCGAGACCGAGCCACAGAACGACGCCGCCGACGGCACGGTGACCGCGTGAGCGACACGAACGTCGAGAGCGGGGAGATGGTCGAGCCTCACGATGCCACCGGCGTGACGGGTGGGACGACGCGACCCGAGCACGTCGACGGTCCCGGTCCGACCGCGCGGTTGCCCGAGTCCTCTCCGACGTGGGGAAGTTGGGGATCGTGGGGCGTGGCGGTCGGGAGCGCCATGATGGTCCTGATCGCGGCTGCCTCGCTGTTCTGGATGGAAGGCCGCGGCGCCGACTTCGACCCGCAGTACATGCGCACCGTGGTCGAGCGGACGATCCGGTTCGGCGGCAGCTACTACGAGAACGCCGTCCACAACAAGGGTCCGCTCGAACCGGTGCTCTACGAGGTCGCGCGGCGAGTCGGCGGGTTCGACGGCTTCTGGTTCATGATCGCGCTCTTCAGCCTCGGCGCAGCCTGCTGCGTCGCGGCCGGAGCGCACGTGATCACACGGATGGCGGGCGGTCCCGCGGTCATCGGCGCCGCCGTGGCAGCGGCGACGATCGTCCACTTCACGCTGTCCGGCGCCGACTACGCCGGGGTGTTGTACGCCCGGAACATCACCGTCGCCCTCCTCTCCGTCATCGTCGTCGTGGCCGCGACCGATGCCTGTTGGACGACCGGTCGGCGTCGCATCGCGGCGGCGGCCGGTTGTGGTGTGTTGGCCGGACTCGCGGTGCAGACCCTCCTCACCACGGTGTTCGCGGCATCGGTCGTGTTGCTCTGGGTCGTGTGGCGCCGCGGTCGACTCGGCACCCCGCAGTGGCGGGCGTGGGCGTGGATCGTCCTCGGCGGGGCCGTCGGCCTGGTGTCGGCCCCCGTCTGGTATCTGGCCCGTGGGTCGTGGCGCGAGTTCGTCGACGGATGGTGGGTCTACGCCCGGTTCATGAGCGAGGCGACCGATCGTTCGCTCACGGGCCAGTTCCGGCTCGGTTGGGACTCGATGTTCGAGTACTACCGGGAGCGGCCGGAGGTCGTCGTGATCGTGGTCGCCTGGGGTGTGGTGACGCTGTTGCGCTGGCACCGCTTCGACCGCGATCAGCGGGCACTCCGACTGTTGGTCGGCGCGTGGTTCGCCGCCGCCTGGCTCGAGCTGATCCTCAGCCAACGATACTCGTCGCATTACTTCGCGGTGTTGGCCGTCCCGACGCTGATGATGGTCGCCGACCTCGTCGGCCAGGCGACCGCCCGGCTCGCCCGATCGGGCCCTGCCCATCCGGTACTGGCGTGGGTGCCGGCGCTCGCGATCGTGGGGTCGTTGCAGATCGGAGCGCTGCAGGGCTTTCGGATCGGTGTCGAGTCGATGTGGGAGGTGCAGTCGACCGAGGAGTTCACCGCCCGGCGTGAGTCGGGGTACAGCGGCCGCATCCACACGATGCGAGCCGCGCTCGACGCCGTGTCCGACGAGCAGGATCCGATCCTCGCGTGGACGAGTTTCCCGTGGACCTACCTCGACCTGCACCGGACCTCGGCGACGCGCTACATCTGGAAGACGTTCCTGCTCGGCGAGATCTATCTCGGGAGAACCAGCGACGAGTTCGTGCTGGAGGGCACGTGGGATCGATTCGCCGACGACCTGGAGCGGAGCAATCCGATCGCGTTCGTCGGTGAAGCGGCGAATCCGGTCGACGAGACGACACCGTTCGCGTTCGCGGTCGACTCGAACTTCACACCCGTGTGGGAGGACGACGACGGCACCTTGTCGTTCCGCAACGACGTCGCGGAGTGGCTCGAACCCGTGGAGTCGGGCACGGCGGTCGTTCTGGCCGACGGCGACATGATCACGGCGGACGGCCCGACCAGAATCGACGCCGGACTCGACCCGGACGTTCCGGTCGTCGAGATCGGCCTCACCGGCACCGACGGTGTCGATGCGGCACTCACGATCAGCCGCACCAACGGCAGCGTCGACGTCGACTCGTGGCGCAGCGGCGTCGCCAACTGGGTGCGCAACGTGCCGGCCCCGCCCGGCGCCGCGGTGACCGTCGTCGTGGGGGACGACGCCGTGCTCCTGGCCGTGGACGGTGTCGTCGCCGGTGCCGTGTCGCGCGAACCCGGCACTCCCGTCCGGGTCGTGTCGGGGGCGGACGGCCTCGTCGACCCGGTCGAGTCGTCACCCGAACCGCCGAGCGGCTGAGCGCCTCGGACGGCCGAGCCGTCGATCCGGGTGTCAGCGCGGGCCGCGCACGAGGCGGCCGGGCAACTCGCCGGTGAACTCGTCGTCGGTCACCGTCTCGACGCCGGCGCACAGCGTGTGCCGGTAGCCCTTCGCCTTCTGGACGAGTCGGGGCGCGCCGCCCGGGAGATCCCAGGCCATCCGCGGGGTGCCGAAGGTGAGCGCGTCGTAGTCGATCACGTTGACGTCGGCTCGCATCCCGGGTGCGAGCAGACCGCGATCGCCGAGACCGTACAGCTCGGCCGTCTGACGGGTCTGGCGGTGGATGACGTATTCGAGCGGCATCTTCGGACCTCGGGTGCGATCGCGGGTCCAATGGGTGAGCATGAACGTCGGGCAACCGCCGTCACAGATGACGCGGACGTGCGCGCCGGCGTCGGCGAGACCCATCCGGGTGCCCGGGTGCATGTGGGCCTCGTAGTTGAACGACAGGTCGCCGTAGCTGTAGTTGAAAAACGGCGAGTACAGCATCCCGTGGCCATCGGCGGTGAGGAGGTGATCGATCACCAGCTCGATCGGCGAAACGCCGGTCCGGGCGGCGACGGAACCGATCGAGTCGTCCGGGTGCGGCTCGTAGTCGATGTCGCCGCCACCATCATCACCGCCGACCGCCCACGTCTTCCACATCGTGCCGAGTACGACCTTCTCGAAGAATCCGTCGTCGTCGGGGATCTGGTCGATCAGACGCTGGCGGATCGGGCCCGAGCGGAGGGCGGCGCAACGTTCGACCAGTGGCAGCGCAGCGATCTCGCCATAAGCGGGATGGAACATCAGCGGGTGATAGCTGCCCTCCAGGCACATGAGCAGGCCGACGGTGCGTCCGTGCACCTGGGCGACGATCGGGATGCCGTCGGCGATCGCCTCGTCGAGCTTGTCGAGGACCTCCCGCCACAGATCGGGCGCCTGGTCGAACTGGGAGAAGTTCACGCTGACCGTCCGGCCGTACGTGCTCGCCAACTCGCGCATCCACGGCCACTCCTGCTCGGGCAGGATGGCGTGCTCGGGAGCGAACTGGAAGACACCGTGACCGACCTCCTGCATCGCGGCGGCGATCGCGTAGAGCTCGTCGGCGGCGACCATCGTGCCCGGCACGAGTTCGCCGGACTTCGACTTGTGCAGTGGAGTCCGACTCGTCGAGAACCCGAGCGCCCCGGCCCGGAGACCGTCGGCGACGATCCGTGCCATCGCCGCCATGTCGTCGGGCGACGCCGGGTTGTTGACCCCGCTGCGGTCGCCCATCACGTAGCCACGCACGGCACTGTGGGGGACCTGGGCGCCGAGGTCGAGCACGTAACGCCGGCGGTCGAGCGCGTCGAGGTACTCGGGGAACGACTCCCACTCCCACTGGATCCCCTCGGTCAGCGCGGTGCCCGGGATGTCCTCGACCCCTTCCATCACCTCGATGAGCCACTCGTGCTTGTCGGCCTCGGCCGGGGCGAACCCGACACCGCAGTTCCCCATCACGGCCGTGGTGACACCGTGCCACGACGACGGCGTGAGGTAGGGGTCCCAGGTCGCCTGGGCGTCGTAGTGGGTGTGCACATCGACGAACCCGGGCGTCACGAGCAGCCCGTCGGCGTCGATCTCGCGAGCGCCGGCACCGACGACGTCACCGACCTCGACGACTCGATCGCCGGCGATCGCCACGTCGGCGACGCGTGCGGCCCCACCCGAACCGTCGACCACGTTCCCCCTGCGGATCACCAGATCATGCATGCGACCACGGTAGTGGACCATCATGGGAGCGTGACGCTGCCGGTCCTCGAGCCCCCGAGATCGAATGACCGTCATCGCATCATGACCGCCATCACATGACGGAGATCACATGAACGACCGACCCCAGCTGCTCGTCATCCGCCACGGCCAGACCGAGTGGTCGAAGGTCGGCAAGCACACCGGACGGACCGACATTCCCCTGACCGACGTCGGTCGGCAGGAGGCGACCGACGCCGCACACACGCTCGAGGGGTGGAACCTGGTTCGGGCGTACTGCAGCCCGCTCCGTCGGGCCCGAGAGACCGCCGAACTCGTCAGCCCGGCGTGCGGGATCGTCGTCGACCGGGACCTCGTCGAGTGGGACTACGGCGACTTCGAGGGCGAGACGACGCCCGAGTCCCGCGAGCGCATCCCCGACTGGTCGGTGTGGACGCACGAGATCACGGGCGGTGAGACGGCCGACGAGGTCGGAGCGCGCGCTGACGCCTTCCTCGCCCGCTTCGACGCCGAGGTGCCGTCGGGGAACGGCGTGGTGTTCGCCCACGGTCACTTCCTCGCGATCCTGATCGCCCGCTGGTGTGGTCTCCCCGCCGTGGAGGGTCGGCGCTTCGCGTTGGCGACCGCAACGGTCAGCTTGCTCGGGTGGCACCGAGCGGATCGCGTGATTCGGGCCCTCAACCACCGGGTCGGACGGATCCTCGATCCACCGTTCCGGACGTGACGGGATTTTCGCGCTAGGTTGCTGTCCCGACCGTTAAGGCGGGTCCCGTGAGGCCCGAACGGCAGGAGTCCAACGTGAGTCACCCCAAACAGGTCCTCGGACCTGACGACGTGCGGCGCGCGGTCACGCGCATGGCGCACGAGATCATCGAGCGCAACCAGGGCAGTGTCGGCGTCGCTCTGATCGGACTGCAGCGAGGCGGCGTCTGGCTCGCCGACGCACTCGGCGAGGCGATCGATCGCATCGGCCACACGGTCCCCGTCGGATCGGTCGACTGCTCCCTCTACCGCGACGACATCGGGTTGCGACCGGTCTCGCCCGGCAGCGTCAGCGACATCAGCTTCGACGTCGACGGCGCCACGATCGTGCTGGTCGACGACGTGCTCTACACGGGGCGCACCGTGAAGGCGGCGCTCGACGCCGTCACCGACTACGGCCGCCCGACGGCGGTCCAACTCGCGGTCCTGGTCGACCGTGGCCACCGTGAGCTCCCCATCCGACCCGACTTCGTCGGCAAGAACCTGCCGACGTCGTCGGACGAACAGGTCGTTGCCACCGCCGACGGCGTGACGATCTCGTCGGGGGAGCGATGAAGCACTTCCGCTCGATCGCCGAGGCCGGGCCCGACGCCGTACGCCGCCTGCTCGACCTGGCCGATCACATGGCCGAGGTCAACCGCCGACCCAACCCGAAGGTGCCGGCATTGCGCGGCAAGACGGTGTGCAACGTCTTCTTCGAGGACTCGACCCGGACCCGACTCAGCTTCGAGACCGCCGCCAAGCGGCTGTCCGCCGACACCATGAACTTCTCGGTCTCGTCGTCGAGCCTGAACAAGGGCGAGAGCCTGCGCGACACGATCGAGACGATCGCGGCGATGGGGGTGGACGCGTTCGTGATCCGTCACAGGTCGACCGGGACGCCCTGGCAGATCGCACAGTGGACGAACGCATCGATCGTCAACGCCGGCGACGGCTGGCACGCGCACCCGACCCAGGCACTGCTCGATTGCGCGACGATCCGCACCGCGTTCGGACGCAGCGACGGCTTCGACGGGCTCCGCGTCGCGATCGTCGGCGACGTCAAGCACAGCCGGGTCGCCCGCTCCGACATCGAGGCGTTCTCGATGCTCGGCGCCGACGTGACCCTCGTGGCGCCGAAGACCCTCCTGCCGCCGTTCACGGACCGGATGCCGGTGGCCGTCACGACCGACCTCGACGCCGTGTTGTCGGAGGTCGACGTGCTGTACCTGCTGCGCATGCAGACCGAACGCATGACCGAGGCGTTGGTGCCCGACCTGCGTGAGTACACGGCACGGTTCGGCCTGACGCCCGCCCGGGTGCCGAGGCTGGCCGATCATGCGCTGGTGATGCACCCGGGTCCGATGAACCGCGGCGTCGAGATCGCCGTCGACCCTGCCGAGATCCCCGGTTCGGTCATCACCCAGCAGGTGACCAACGGCATCGCCGTGCGCATGGCGGTCCTGTTCGACCTGCTCGGCAGCGGCTCGCTGCCGGAGGCAACATCGTGACCACTCGGACCCGACCTGACCCGGGACGTGGAGTCGATTTAATCGCCTGGGTGTCCACCGGTGGACGTGTGGTGGATTTAATCGCCTGGGTGTCCGGGCGGGATCGGGCCCCGGGACGTGTGGTGGATTTAATCGCCTGGGTGTCCACCGGTGGACGTGTGGTGGATTTAATCGCCTGGGTGTCCGGGCGGGAGAGCGAGGAGCGCAACCGATGCATGAGTATCTGATCCAGGGCGGCACGGTCATCGATCCGACAGGGGAGCGGCGCGCCGACGTGCTCGTCCGGGACGGGATCGTCGCCGCCGTCGGCGAGGGGCTCGAGCCTCCTGATGCGAACGTGATCGACGCGACAGGCTGCATCGTGGCGCCGGGCTTCGTCGACCTGCACACCCACCTGCGCGAACCCGGCAAGGAAGAGGCGGAGACGATCGAGACCGGCTCGCGTGCTGCTGCCAAGGGAGGCTTCACGTGCGTCGTCGCGATGCCGAACACCGACCCGACGCAGGACTGCGTGAGCGTGGTCGAGTTCGTCCGCAACCAGGGCCTCGCCGCCGGACTGTGCGACGTCCGACCCTCGGGCTCGATCACCGTCGGACGTACCGGGACCCAGCTCACCCCGTTCGCCGAGCTCGCCGCCGCCGGCGTCCGGATCTTCACCGACGACGGTTCCGGCGTGCAGGACCCGCTCCTCATGCGCCGAGCCTTCGAATACGCGCTCGACCTGGACATCGTGCTGGCCCAGCACTGCGAGGTCGCCCGGCTGACCGAGGGCGCGGTGATGCACGAAGGCCACTGCTGTTCCGAGTTCGGCCTGCCCGGTTGGCCGTCGATCGCCGAGGAGCTGATGGTGTACCGCGACATCGAGCTGGTCCGGCTCACCGGCGCGCCACTCCACATCCTGCACCTCTCGACCGCCGGGAGCGTCGAACTGGTCCGCCGGGCCAAGGCCGACGGACTCCCGGTGACGGCCGAGGCCACCCCGCACCACATCAGTCTCACCGACGAACTGCTCGCCGGCTACTCCGCGCTGTACAAGGTGAACCCGCCGTTGCGAACGATGTCCGATGTCGAGGCGGTGCGAGCGGGGCTGGCCGACGGCACGATCGACGCGATCGCCACCGACCACGCCCCGCACGCCCCCGACACCAAGGAACGACCCCTCGATCAGGCCCCTCCCGGCATGCTCGGCCTCGAGACGGCGCTGGGCGTCAGCCTCGCCAGCCTCGACATGCCGATCGCCGACGTGGTGGCCGCCCTGAGCTGGAACCCCGCCAAGATCGCCGGCGTCGACGACACCCACGGCCGCCCCATCGCCGAAGGAGAACCCGCCAACCTCACGGTCTTCGACCCCAACGAGACCTGGGAAGTGGTCCCGGCAGACCTGGCCAGCAAGTCGAAAAACACGCCCTACGTCGGAGTACAGCTCCAGGGAAGAACGAGGCACACGTTCCTGCGAGGACAACCGACCGTCCTGGACGGGGCACCGCAGCGGTGATGCAAGAACATGCACGGCAACGTATACTCATGCAGGTTGTGATCCAGCACCCTGCGACCCCCCACGACGCGCACGTCCCTGCGCAAGACCCAAGGCCCACGCCCTGCGTAACCAAGCAAGCTCGTGGTAGCGACGGCGAACGAAGTGAGCCCTGGAGCGTTCGTCGTGACGTTTCTGAGGGCACAGGTCAACCTGACCTCGCAACCGGGCCTGTGAGCCTCCACGTCCTGCACCACCCACCCGCGCCCCGGTCCCTGCTCGACGTCCACCACGCATCCCGACCTGACCCCGCAACAGGACCGTTGAGCCTCCACGTCCCGCACCACCCACCCGCGCCCGGGTCCCTGCTCGACGTTCACCACCCGCCTGCACCCCGGGCCCTGCTCGACGTCCACCACGCAGCTACACACCACGCATCCCGACTTGACCCCGCAACAGGACCGTTGAGCCTCCACGTCCTGCACCACCCACCCGCGCCCCGGACCCTCCTCGACGTCCACCATCCACCCGCGCCCCGGACCCTGCTCGACGTCCACCACGCATCCCGACCTGACCCCGCAACACACGCATCCCCCACCCCGACTGGAGCCCACCCATGACCATCCGTGAAGGAGCCCTTGTCCTTGCCGACGGCAGCGTGTTCGAGGGCGAGTTGATCGGCGCCGCTCGCGACATCGCCACCGGCGAGGTCGTGTTCAACACGGCGCTGTCCGGCTATCAGGAGATCATCACCGATCCGAGCTACGCCGGCCAGATCATCACGTTCACGTACCCCCATATCGGCAACTACGGCGTCAACGCCCACGACGCCGAGTCGCGCGGCGCGTTCTGCCGCGGGGTGATCGTGCGTGACCTCGCCCGGCGGCCGAGCAACTTCCGCTCCGAGGGCCATCTCGACGCCTTGCTGCAGCGGCACGACATCCCCGGGATCGCGGGGATCGACACCCGCCGTCTGACCCGCCTCATCCGTGACACCGGCGCCATGCCCGGTGCATTCGGTGATGCGAGCGAGGCCGAACTGCGTGCCGCCGCCGACGCGGAACCCGGTACCGACGGCATCGACCTCGTCGCGACCGTCACGACCGACGAGCCGTACACGGTCGCGGCGTTGGACGGCGCCCCCGACCGGCTGATCGTCGCCTACGACTTCGGCATCAAGACGACGATCGTGCGTCACCTCGCCGGGCTCGGTCGGGTCGAGGTCGTCCCGGCCGGAACGAGTGCCGCCGACGTGCTCGCCCGCGACCCGGCCGGCGTGTTCCTGTCGAACGGTCCCGGCGATCCGGCAGAGGTCGGGTACGCGACGCAGGCGATCACGGAGCTGATCGGCAACGTGCCCGTGTTCGGTATCTGCCTCGGCCACCAGCTGCTCGGCCGGGCACTCGGAGCGGGCACGGTCAAGTTGCCGTTCGGTCATCACGGTGGGAACCACCCCGTGAAGAACCTGCGCACCGACTCGGTCGAGATCACGAGCCAGAACCACAACTTCGCCGTCGACGCCGACTCGTTCGGCGCGCTCGGCCGGCAGATACAGATGACCCACGTCAACCTGAACGATGGGGTCTGTGAGGGGCTGGAGGTGGTCGGCGAGCGCTGCTTCAGCGTCCAGCACCATCCCGAAGCCGGGCCTGGCCCGCACGACGCCCGCTACCTGTTCACCCAGTTCGACGAGATCATGAGCGAGAACACGAGCGAGAAGGTGACCGTCTGATGCCACGCCGCGACGACATCAACAGCATCCTCATCATCGGCTCCGGCCCGATCGTGATCGGCCAGGCGTGCGAGTTCGACTACTCCGGCACGCAGGCGTGTCGAGTCCTGCGCGAAGAGGGATACCGAGTGATCCTCGTGAACTCGAACCCGGCGACGATCATGACCGATCCCGACTTCGCGGACGCCACCTACGTCGAGCCGATCACCTGGGAAGTGGTCGCCTCGATCATCGAGCGCGAACAGCCCGACGCCGTCCTGCCGACGCTGGGCGGTCAGACCGGACTCAACACGGCGATGGAGCTGTACGAGCGCGGCCTGATCGGTGTTCCCGGCAAGCCCGAGATGATCGGTGCCAACGCCGAGGCGATCGCCACGGCCGAGGACCGTGAGCGGTTCAAGGTCGCGATGACCGAGATCGGGCTCGAATCGCCACGGTCGGCGATCGCACACGACATGGACGGTGCCCGTGCGGCGATGGACGAGATCGGGCTCCCGATCATGATCCGCCCCGCCTACATCCTGGGCGGGCGCGGGACCGGCATCGCCCACACCGTCGAGCAATTCGAGAAGATGGCCAAGAACGGTCTCGATGCCAGCCCGATCAGCGAGATCCTGATCGAGGAATCGATCGCCGGCTGGAAGGAGTACGAGCTCGAGGTCATGCGAGATCGCGCCGACAACTGCGTGATCATCTGCTCGATCGAGAACGTCGATCCGATGGGCGTGCACACCGGCGACTCCATCACCGTGGCGCCGCAGCAGACGCTCACCGACGTCGAGTACCAGCAGATGCGCGACGCGGCGATCGCCTGTATTCGCCGTGTCGGGGTCGAGACCGGCGGTTCGAACGTGCAGTTCGCCGTCGATCCCGCCACCGGTCGGCAGGTGGTGATCGAGATGAATCCCCGTGTTTCTCGGTCGTCCGCCCTGGCGTCGAAGGCGACCGGCTTCCCGATCGCCAAGATCGCCGCCAAGCTCGCCGTCGGCTACACCCTCGACGAGATCCCGAACGACATCACCCAGACCGCCACGATGTCGACACCGGCGAGTTTCGAGCCGACGATCGACTACGTCGTCACCAAGATCCCGCGGTGGGCGTTCGAGAAGTTGCCGGGCACATCGGGCATCCTCGGCACCCAGATGCAATCTGTGGGTGAAGCGATGGCGATCGGCCGCACGTTCCCCGAGTCGCTCCAGAAGGGCCTGCGCTCGCTCGAGCACGGGCGGTTCGGGCTGAACTGCGACCCGGTCAGCGAACAGTACGCCTCGATCCCCGACGACGAGCTGCTCGCGAGCACCACCACGCCGACCCCCGAGCGGATCTTCCACATCGGCGAACTGCTGCGGCGAGGGGTCTCGATCGAGCGCATCAACGAGACGAACCACTTCGACCCGTGGTTCCTCGACCAGATGGCGAGGATCACCGACGAACAAGCCGTCCTGGCCGAGATCGGTCTCGACGACATGACGGCGCGGAGCTTCAAGCGGGCCAAGCGGCTCGGCTTCGCCGACGCCCAGCTGGCCTGGCTCTGGGGAAGCGACGAAACGACCGTGCGCGACGCCCGCGAACGCCTCGGCGTACTCCCGACCTACAAGACGGTCGACACCTGCGCCGCCGAGTTCGACGCCGAGACGCCGTACCACTACTCGACGTACGAGGACGAGAGCGAGGTCCGGGCGAGCGATCGTCCCAAGGTCGTCATCCTCGGCTCGGGCCCGAACCGGATCGGCCAGGGCATCGAGTTCGACTACTGCTGCGTGCACGCCAGCTTCGCGCTGCGCGAGGCGGGCTACGAGACGGTCATGGTCAACTGCAACCCCGAGACCGTCTCGACCGACTACGACACCAGCGACCGGCTGTACTTCGAGCCGCTCACCAAAGAAGACGTGCTCAACGTCATCGCTGCGGAGCGACCGCACAAGGTGATCGTGTCGCTCGGCGGCCAGACCCCGCTCAAGCTGTCCGGCGAGATCCCGACCGACCTCGTTGCCGGGACGTCAGCGCAGTCGATCGACGACGCCGAGGACCGCGAGAAGTGGAACACGCTCTGCAACGAGCTGAACATCCCACAGCCGCCCGGCGGCACGGCCGTCGATCTGGAGCAGGCGCTCGCGATCACCGACGAGATCGGGTTCCCCGTGCTGGTGCGCCCGAGCTACGTGCTCGGCGGTCGGGCGATGCAGATCGTGCACGATCGCAACCATCTCGCCCGCGCGATGGACGAGTTGTCGGGATTCGGCAGTCTGGGCAAGGAAGGCGGGCTGTCGGCCGAGCGACCGGTCCTGATCGACCGCTTCCTCGCCAGCGCGACCGAGGTCGACGTCGACGCCATCCGCGACCACACCGGCGAGGTGTTGATCGGCGGGGTGATGGAACACGTGGAGGAAGCCGGCGTCCACTCGGGCGACTCCGCGTGCGCCATTCCGCCCCAGACCCTGCCCGACTGGGTCGTCGAGGTGATCAAGGCCTACACGACCGCGATCGCCCACCGTCTCGACGTGCGCGGTCTGATCAACGTGCAATACGCCGTCGTCGGCACCACCGTCTACGTGATCGAGGCGAATCCTCGAGCGAGCCGCACCGTGCCGTTCGTCGCCAAGGCGAAGGGCATCCCGCTCGCCAAGATCGCGACCCGGGTCATGCTCGCCGCGACGCTGGCCGAGTTGCGCGACGAGGGGCTGCTGCTCGAGCCGGTGACCGGACACGTGGCGGTCAAGGAGGCGGTGCTGCCGTTCAACCGTTTCCCCGAGGTCGACCCGGCACTCGGACCCGAGATGCGTTCGACCGGCGAGGTCATGGGCATCGACGACACTTTCGGCCGAGCGTTCTTCAAGGCCGAGCTCGCCGCCGGCAACGGCCTGCCGAGCGACGGCACGGTGTTCCTGTCACTCAACGACACCGACAAGCCCGCCGGACTCGTGGTCGCCCGCCAGCTCCGCGAGCGCGGCCTCGGACTCGTGGCGACGGAGGGAACGGCCGACTACCTGCGCAAGTTCGGTGTCGAGGTCGATCGCGTCCTCGGCAAGGTGCAGGACGCGACCCCCGACGGCGGCGCCGGGCCGACCGCCGTCGATCTGATCGCCGACGGCACGATCCAGTTCGTCGTCAACACGCCGCGCGGCTCCGTCGGTCGCAGCGACGGCGAACACATCCGCAAGGCCGCGAGCATGCACCGGGTCAGCTATCTCACGACCGTGAGCGCGGCACTGGCGGCGGCGCAGGGCGTCGACGAGACACCCGCCACCTTGCCGGTGAAGAGCTTGCAGGAGTTCCACCGCCGATGATCGTCCACGGCGTGGACCTCTCGGTCTCGGTCGGCTCGGTGGAGCTCGAATCGCCGGTGATGACGGCGTCGGGCACCGCCGGCTACGGCGACGAGTTCGCGCCCTTCTTCGATCTGTCCTCGATCGGCGCCGTCGTCACGAAGTCGATCGCTGCGTTCGAGTGGGCCGGCAACCCAGCGCCGCGCGTCCATCCGACGCCGCAGGGGATGCTCAACGCGGTCGGGCTGCAAGGGCCGGGCATCGATGCGTGGCTGAGCGATCACCTGCCCGCACTGCTCGACACCGGTGCTCGTGTCGTGTGCAGCATCTGGGGTCGTTCGGTCGACGACTACCGGCGCGCGGCGGACCGGCTGGCCGACGCGCCCGCCGGCGTGGTCGCCGTCGAGGTGAACCTGTCGTGCCCGAACCTCGAGGGGCGCGGCAGCATCTTCGCCCACGACGCCGAGCTGTCGGCCGAGGTGATGGTGGCAACCGGCGGCTGCGGCCGCCCCCGGTGGGCCAAACTGAGCCCGAACACCGATCGGATCGTCGACGTCGCGGTGGCGGTGAGCGAGGCCGGAGCCGAATCGGTGACGATCGCGAACACCCTGCTCGGGTTGGCGTTCGACCGTGACCGGTGGACCCCGGCGCTCGGCAACGGTGGGGGAGGGCTGTCCGGCCGTGCCGTCCACCCGGTCGCCGTGCGCGCCGTACACGACGTGCGCGAGGCGCTGCCGGATCTGCCGATCGTCGGTGTCGGTGGCGTCGCCTCGGGCTGGGATGCGATCGAGTTCCTGCTCGCCGGAGCGAACGCCGTGCAGGTCGGAACGGCCAGCTTCGCGGACCCGCGTGCATGTCCCCGGGTACGAGACGAGATGGCGGAGATCGCGGCGGCTCGTGGTATCCACCGCATCATCGACGTGCACGCGGTAGTTTGATCGCATGGCAACACCTCCTCAGTTGACTCCGGAGCAGCGGGCTGCGGCCCTTGCGAAGGCCGCCGAGGCACGCGCCGCCCGAGCCGACATCAAGGCCCGCCTCAAGATGGGGTCGATGAGCCTTCAGGAAGCCCTCGACTCGGACGACGACAACGTCGGCAAGCTGAAGGTCGTCTCGATGCTGGAATCCCTGCCCGGCGTGGGCAAGGTCAAGGCCCGCCGCGTGATGGAGGACATCGGCATCGCCGACAACCGTCGCGTCCAGGGTCTGGGAGCGCAGCAACGCGCAGCTCTCCTCCAGCAGCTTGGCTGATCATCGGCTCATCATCGTCGTCTCCGGCCCCGGAGGCGTGGGCAAGGGCACGATCGTCGATGCCCTCGTCCGGCGCGACCCCGACCTGTGGCTCAGCCGATCGTGGACCACCCGCGACCAGCGTCCTGGTGAGGCCGACGACGCCTATGTGTTCACCTCGCCGGAGCACTTCGAGGCCCGGATCAGCGATGACGGGTTCCTCGAGTGGACCGAGTTCCTCGGCAACTACTACGGCACGCCTCGACCGGAGCATCTGGACGACCCCGAGTCGCCCGACATCGTGCTCGAGATCGAGGTCGACGGCGCGCAGCAGGTGAAGCAGCAGTATCCCGAAGCGATCCTGATCTTCGTCGTGCCGCCGAGCCGGGAGGAACAGGAGCGTCGACTGCGCGGGCGCGGTGACCCCGACGACAAGGTGCACGCCCGACTGCGCAAAGCCGAGAAGGAAGAACCGATCGGCCGCTCGATCGCCGACCACATCGTGGTCAACGACGAACTCGAACGAACCCTCGACGAGATGCAGGCGATCATTTCGACCGAACGGTCCGGTCGATGCGGCCGGTAGGCTGGCGAACGCTGTTCGAACTGCCTCGTACTGGAGTTGATGCATGGCCCAGAGCCACGACACGATGATGAACCCCTCGATCGAGAATCTCCTCGATCGGGTCGACTCGAAGTTCAGCCTGGTGACCCTGGCTGCACGTCGGGCCCGGAACATCAACTCGTACTTCAACCAGTTGGGCGAGGGCCTCGGCCACATGGTCCCCCCGCAGGTTTCCTCCACGGCGCGCAAGCCGATCAGCATCGCGTTCGAGGAGATCGCAGCCGACAAGATCGTGCTCACCGACGCTCCCGAAGAGCCCGAGACAGCACTCGACCTGCCCGAGGGCGACGCCGACCTGGCCGACGGCGACAGCTGACGCACGCGGTCGTCACGGACTGCACGGGCGTCACGGTGATGCTGGCCGGCAAGCGGATCGTTCTCGGTGTCACCGGGGGCATCGCGGCCTACAAGGCCGTCGAGATCAGCCGCCGGCTCGTCGATGCGGGCGCCCACGTCGTCCCGGTCATGACGAAAGGCGCCGAGCGGTTCCTCGGTGCCACCACCCTGTCCGCGCTCGCCAGCGAGCCGGTCAAGACGCGTCTGTGGGACGACCCCGAGACCCCGATCCCGCACACTCGGTTGGGGCAGGGCGCCGACCTGATCCTCGTGGCTCCGGCGACGGCACGCCTGATCGGTGCCTACCGGTCAGGACTCTCCACCGATCTGCTCACCAACGTGCTGCTCGCGACACGAGCGCCGGTGATGCTGTGCCCGGCGATGCACACCGAGATGTGGGAGCACCCGGCCGTCGTCGACAACATCGCCACGCTGCGTTCGTGGGGCGTCCACGTCGTCGATCCCGAGAGCGGCCGACTGGCGGGTGGCGACTCCGGTGCCGGCAGGTTGGCCGCACCCGAGACGATCGTCGCCGCCGTCGAACGGGTGCTCGGGCCGGGCGATCTCACCGGGGTCAGCGTCGTGGTCAGCGCCGGCGGAACCCGCGAGCCGATCGATGCGGTGCGGGTCATCGCGAACCGATCGTCGGGCAAGCAGGGCTACGCCGTCGCCGCAGAAGCGGCCGCTCGTGGAGCACGGGTCACCCTGGTGTCCACGGTCGACCGACCGGCGCCCGCCGGGGTCACCGTGGAGCGCGTCGAGACGGCGGCCGAGCTCGACGCCGCGATGACACGACACGCACCCGACGCCGACGTGGTCGTCATGGCCGCCGCGGTCGCCGACTTCCGACCTGCCGCCGCCGTCGACCACAAGATCAAGAAGCACCATGGGGTGCCCGAGATCGTGCTCGAACCGACGCCTGACATCCTGGCCGGGCTGGGTGCACGCAAGCCCGCCGGTCAGATCCTGGTCGGGTTCGCCGCCGAGACCGACGACCTCGCCGCCAACGCCCAACGAAAGCTCGACGCCAAGCGGCTCGATCTGATCGTCGCCAACGACGTCGGCGCAGCGGCGACCGGCTTCCAACACGACACCAATGCCGTGACCCTGTTCGCTCCCGGCGATGCGCCCGTCGAGGTGCCGCTCACCGACAAGCGAGCCGTCGCCGCGGCCGTGATCGACCGTGTGGTCGCCCTTCGACGGGCCGCCGCCGACTAGACATTCCTTCCGCCCACCCGACCGCCGACAACAGACAGGAGCAAACCGTGGCTCAATGGACCTTCACTTCCGAGAGCGTGACCGAGGGTCACCCCGACAAGATGGCCGATCAGATCAGTGACTCGGTCCTCGACGCGATCCTCGAGAAGGACCCGCACGGCCGTGTCGCGTGCGAGACCCTGGTGACGACCGGTCTCTGCGTCATCGCCGGTGAGATCACCACCGACGCCTACGTCGAGATCCCGAAGATCGCCCGTGAGACGATCATCGACATCGGCTACGACGACGCTCGCAAGGGCTTCGACGGCAACACGTGCGGCGTCATCGTGTCGATCGACGAGCAGAGCCCGGACATCGCGCAAGGCGTCGACTCGTCCGAAGAAGTGCGCTCGGGGAGCGCCGGTGAGGACGCGCTCGACCTGCAGGGCGCCGGCGACCAGGGCATGATGTTCGGGTACGCGTGCGACGAGACGCCCGACCTGATGCCGCTACCGATCTGGACCGCGCACCGACTGTCGGAGCGCCTGACCGAGGTTCGCAAGTCGGGGGCGCTGCCGTACCTGCGCCCCGACGGCAAGACGCAGGTGACGTATCGCTACGAGAACGGCAAGCCCGTCGGCGTCGAAACGGTGCTCATCTCGACCCAGCACCAGGACGGCATCGACCGCGACTCGGTCATCAAGCCCGACCTGATCGAGCAGGTGATCCGACCGGTCATCCCCGAGCAGTTCTCCGACGACGACTACACGACGTGGATCAACCCGACCGGCGTCTTCGTGCTCGGCGGCCCGCAGGGCGACTGTGGCCTGACCGGCCGCAAGATCATCGTCGACACCTACGGCGGCATGGGCCGCCACGGCGGTGGAGCGTTCTCGGGGAAGGACCCGTCGAAGGTCGACCGGTCGGCCGCCTACGCCGCCCGCTGGGTCGCCAAGCACGTCGTCGCCTCCGGCGCCGCCGAGCGGTGCGAGATCCAGGTGGCCTACGCGATCGGTGTCGCGCATCCGATGTCGATCTTCGTCGAGACCTTCGGCACCGCCAAGGTCGACCCCGCCACCATCGAGTCGGCCGTGCGTCAGGTCTTCGACCTGCGTCCGGGTGCGATCGTTCGCGATCTCGACCTCAAGCGACCGGGGTATCGCCGGACCGCCGCCTACGGCCACTTCGGCCGTCCCGGCTTCAGCTGGGAAGAGGTTTCGCGCCTCGACGAGTTCACGGCCGCAGTCGGTCTCTGATCGACGGACGCGGTCCGTGATCGCCCGCGTCGTCCCGAACGTCACGGGCCTCGACAAGCGGTTCGACTACGCCGTCCCCGACGAGATGGTCGTCGCGGTCGGCGATCGCGTCCGCGTCGAACTGCACGGTCGCCGCATCGCTGCCTGGGTGGTCGAACTCGATCCGCCCGACGCCCACGTCGACGGCCTGAAGCCGGTCGCCAAGTGGTCGGGACTCGGGCCGACACCCGACCTCGTCGAGCTCGCCGCGTGGGCGGCGATCCGGTGGGCCGGGCGTCAGCGGCACTTCCTCGGCGCGGCGTCGCCCGATCGCAACGTCGACCGTCTCCCGACGTCCCGGCGGACGGGTGCGCTCGTCGAACCGCGCTCGCCGGCATCGACCGGGATCCTGGAGCGAGGCGGTGGCGTGCTGCGTCTGCCGCCGACGAGCGATCCGATGCCCGCCGTGTTGAGCGCGGCAGCGATCGGTCCCACGATCGCGATCGTGCCGTCGGTGGACGAGGCGATGCTGCTCGCCGCCCGCTTACGTCGGTCGGGGCTGACCGTGGCACTGGCACCCGACGACTGGTCGGCGGCTGCCGCCGGCGTCGACGTGGTCGTCGGGAGTCGCTCGGCGGCATGGGCGCCGTGCCGCGACCTCGCAGCGGCGGTGATCGTCGACGAGCACGACGAGGCGCTCCAAGACGAGGGGTCCCCCACGTGGCACGCCCGCGACGTCATGATCGAACGGTGTCGACGGGCCGGCGCCCCGCTGCTCCTGGTGTCGCCGTGCCCGACGCTCACGGCGCTCGAGTGGGGCGAGCTGACCCGGCCCCCGCATCAGCGCGAGCGTGACGGTTGGCCGCTCGTCGACGTGATCGATCGGTCGGAGGAGGAGCCGTGGAAGCGTTCGCTCGTCACCCCGGAGCTCATCCGCCACCTCCGCGACCCGAACCGGCGGGTCGTGTGCGTCAGCAACACGACCGGGCGGGCAGCACTGCTGGCGTGCCGGTCGTGCCGTGAGCTCGCTCGATGCGAACGTTGCGACGCAGCGGTGGTCCAGCGCGACGACGGCACCCTGCACTGTCGACGCTGTGACACCGACCGTCCGCCCGTGTGCCGGAACTGCGGTGCGGGCACCTTCGCCAACCTCCGGCCCGGCATCACCCGATTGCAGGAGGAGCTGGAGGCCGCCGCCGCGCGTCCCGTCGCCACGGTGACGGGCAAGGGCTGGCACGGACCGGCAGACGCCGACATCGTCGTCGGCACGGAAGCGGCGCTCCACCGCGTGGAGCGCGCGGACACCGTCGCGTTCCTCGACTTCGATCGGGAGCTGCTCTCGCCCCGATACCGGTCGGGCGAACAGGCGATGGCGCTGCTGGTTCGAGCCGCCCGACTGGCCGGACCACGAGGACGGGGTGGGCGCGTGCTGGTGCAGACGTTCCTGCCCGACCACGACGTCGTCCAGGCGGCGCTGCTCGCCGACCCGGGCCGCATGATCCCGGCCGAGCGGGAGCGTCGGCAGTTGCTCGGTCTGCCGCCGTACGGCGCGTACGCCGAGGTGTCGGGCACCGGTGCCGACGAGTTCGTCGCCTCCCTCCCACGCGTCGACGACGTCATGGTGGTCGGTGGCGACGACGACTACGTCGCGCGTGCATCGTCCTGGATGACGCTCGGTCGGGCGCTCACCGAGGGCGAGCGCCCACCCGGCAGCCGCCTGAGGATCGCCGTCGATCCGCCGCGCTGACCTGGTCTGATCGTCTGGTCAGTGCGGCAGGCTCGGGAAGCTCCAGCTGCCGTCGAGGATCTCGGGACGGGGCCGATACAGCCGCACGAGGTAGTTCCATCCCTCGGTGAGCGGCAGTGTGTTCGGCGCGCTCCCGTCACCGCCGAACCGGACGGTGATCGTCCCGTCGTCGTTGCGCACGCCGGTGATGTTGTTGATGCTGTAGGCACCCTGAGGGTTCGGTTCGAAGAATCCGTCGGCGTTGTACATCGAGATCGACCAGAAGCCGTCGACCGGCACGTCGCCGACGGTCAGTTCGTACTCGCCGACCGGCAGACCGGGCGACACGCCGATGTACGTCGCCTCGGACGTCGGCAGACCGCCCCATCCGGCGGCGGTCCCGAGGAGATGACGAACCGGGTCGACCTCGTCGCGTCGGCCGAACATGCGGTCGAATCCCGTCAACCCGGCGGCGAGCTGCAGAAGGGCCTGGCGGGTGGTGTCGAAGCTGGCCTTGTCGTAGTCGGGGAGCTCGAACGGGATCGCAGAGTCGGCGGTGAGGTCGAACCCGTCCTGCACGGCGGCGACCGCGGCGAGGTCGTCGGGGTCGTTCGGATCGACCAGTACGCGCGCAGCCACCAGGACGTACGACGACCCGATCTGGTCGCGGGTGAGTTCGTGCGCGCCAGGGTCGTGCAGCACGTCGTGCACGAAGTGGTCCTGATCGACCACCATGACGGACACGTACCGGTCGCCGGCGTCCGGGATCGTGACGGTCGCACCTCGTGAGATGTCGACGATCGCGAAGCTGTACAGCGTGTCGCGGTTGAGTCGGATGACGGTCTGGTGCTCGACGTCGGCCGGCTCGCGATGATGCGTGAACCGATTGATGCCGCCGGCGTCGCGCTGGAGCGCGGCGAACATCCGATCGGTTTCGGCGCGCACGAAGTTGTCGACGTTGACGTGTTCGGTCATGGCGAGATTCTGTCAGCCGGACGGGATCCGCGTCGCCATCCACGATGCCTCGGTGCGCAGCTCGTAGCGTGACGCACATGGCCGGACCCGGGAACCGACGAGCGCGGCTGGCACGGAAACGTCGACGTCGTGTGGCCGCCGCTGACAACGACCTGACCGCGATCGAGTGGACGGCGATCATGGCGGCGTGGGGCGGCTGCGCGTACTGCGGTTCGACCGGCGGCGACCTGCAACGCGACACGGTGCAACCGATCTCTCGTGGCGGTCGCTACACGCTCGACAACGTGGTACCGGCGTGCCGGTCGTGCAACGCCAGCAAGTGCAACGACGAGGTCACCGGGTGGTTGCGCCGCAAGCGTCTCGACGAGGGCCGGTTCCTCGTCCGCTACGCCGAGATCAGCGCCCGGCTGCGAGGTGAGTCCGGCGCCTCAAGTCCTCACGGCACGGAGTAGCCGGAAGCCGGCCTTGCTCGCGATCCGTTCGGTCGGGTATCCCTGCCGTTCGAGCCAGCGTTGCAGCGAGTCCGCCCCGAGGTGCTTCTGGACGACCAGGATCGCGTTGCCGTCCGGTGTCAGGCGCGGCAACCAGCGGAGCAACAGCTCGTGGAGCGCCGACTTGCCGATCCGGATCGGTGGGTTCGACCAGATGGTGTCGAACCCGATGTCGGTCGGGAGTTCGTCCGGCGCGGCGACGCGAACGTTGTCGATGCCGTTGCGTTCGGCGTTCTGCGCCGTCAGCGCACGAGCTCGTGCATTGGTGTCGACGGCCCACACGCTGGCACCTGGTGACCGCTTGGCCAGCGCCAGGGCGATCGGCCCGGCACCACACCCGAGGTCGAGCAGGTGGCCGGACGACGGGGGAACGGGTGCCTCGCGGAGCAGCAGCGAGGTACCGGTGTCGAGACGGCCGTGGCTGAACACCCCACGGTCGGTGAGGAGGGTGAACGCGACGTCCGGGAGGGCGACGTCGACGGTTTCCGTCGACGACTCGACCTCGGGCTGGTCCGACCAGTAGTGCGACACCCTCGGTAGCATGCCATCCATGGCGTACTCGATCCGCACCTTCGGCGACCCGGTGCTGAAGTCGAAGGCCGCGCCCATCACCGACGTCGACGGCAAGCTCGTCCGGCTGGTCGACGACATGTTCACCACGCTGTACGACAGCGGCAACGGGATCGCGCTCGCTGCGCCCCAGATCGGCGTGCAGAAGCAGATCTTCGTCTGGGACTTCGGCGAGGGCGACCAGCAGGTGATCTTCAACCCGGAGATCGTCGACTCCGACGGCGAATGGGTCTACGACGAGGGCTGCTTGTCGATCCCGGGCCTCTACGTCGAGATGGTGCGACCCAAGACCGTGCTGCTGCGCGGGGTCGACATCAACGGTGAGATCGTCGAGCGTGAAGCCGACGAGCTCGAGGCGCGGATGTACCAGCACGAGCTCGACCACCTCCATGGTGTGCTCATGTTCGACCGGATGACGTCCGACCAGCGCAAGGAGGCGATGACGGAGTTCCGTCGCCTCCAGGAGGCCGAGAAGGCCGACGCGCTCAAGCCGGCCGACAACCGGTTCCGGCGCCTCCGTCTCAAGTGAGGCTCGTCTACCTCGGCACGCCGGACATGGCCGTGCCGCCGCTCGATGCACTCGTCGCCGCCGGCCACGAGGTCGCACTCGTCGTGACGAACCCGGACCGCCGGCGCGGTCGGGGCGGCAAGCTCTCGCCGAGCCCGGTCAAGGTGGCCACCGAGCGACTCGGCATCCCGGTCAGTCACACCGTCGACGACGTGCTCCAGGCCGAGGCGGAGCTGGGCGTGGTGGTGGCGTTCGGCCGGCTCATCAAGCCCCACGTGCTCGCTGAACTCGACTTCGTCAACCTCCACTTCTCACTGCTGCCGCGTTGGCGTGGGGCGGCGCCGGTCGAACGGGCTTTGCTCGCCGGCGACGAGGTCACCGGCGTCTGCCTGATGCAGTTGGAGGAAGGGCTCGACACGGGCGGGGTGTACGACCGTGCCGAGGTGCCGATCGGACCCGACACGACCGCCGACGATCTGCGTCGAGAGCTGGTCGAGGTCGGCACACGGCTGCTGGTCGACCGGCTCGCAGCAGGTCTCGGCGACGCCGAACCCCAGGTGGGGGAGGCGACCTACGCCGCCAAGATCGATCCGGCGGAACTCCGCATCGACTGGAGTGCACCGGCCGAGCAGATCCACCGGTTGATCCGACTCGGTGGCGCCTGGACCACGTTCCGGGGTGCCCGCGTCAAGATCCACGCCGCCGACGTCGTCGACGGCCGGGTCGAACCGACGGTCGTCCAGCCCGAAGGCAAGCCGCGACTCGACTACGCCTCCTGGCGCAACGGCGCCCGTCCGGCCGACGGGGAGTGGTTCGAGTGACGGCCCGCCGGGTCGCGTACGACGCGCTGCGCCGGATCGAGGGTGACGGGGCGTACGCCAACCTCGTGTTGCGCACCATGCTCGACCGGTCCGGCCTCACCGACCAGGACCGTCGCTTCGCCACCGATCTCGTCTACGGCACGACCCGCATGCGGCGTGCCTGCGACGCGCTCGTCGACCGGTTCGTCACCAGTCCGCCCGACGACGCCACGCGGACCTTGCTGCGGCTCGGCGCCTATCAGCTCGTGTTCGGCGACGTCGCCCCGCATGCCGCGGTCTCCGAAACGGTCGGCCTGGCGCCACGCCGGACGCGTGGTTTCGTCAATGCCGTGCTCCGGAAGGTGTCCGCCACCGACATGGTCTGGCCGTCCGAAGCGGCGCGGCTGAGCTATCCGGACTGGATCGTCGACCTGCTGACCGCCGAACTCGGTCGAGACGACGCGCTCGCCGCGCTGGTGGCGATGAACGAGCCCGCCGTCGCGACGGTGCGGGACGACGGGTACGTCCAAGACGAGTCGTCGCAGTGGGTGGCCGCCGCCGTCGAGCCACGGCCCGGCGAGCGGGTGCTCGATACGTGTGCAGCACCTGGTGGCAAGGCCACGGCACTCGCCGCCGCCGGCGCGAACGTGACCGCCGCGGACGTGCGACCCAACCGCGTCTCGCTCGTCGTGGAGAACGCCGAGCGACTCGGCCTGGATCTGCAGTGCGTCGTCGAGGACGCGACCTGCCCGTCGTTCCCCGCGGGGTCGTTCGACGCCGTACTGATCGACGCACCGTGCAGCGGGCTCGGCGCGCTGCGTCGCCGTCCCGATGCTCGGTGGCGCATCCGACCCTCCGACGTCGACGACCTGGTCGTACTCCAGCGCCGGATCCTGGACGCGTCGGCGCCGCTCGTGGCTCCGGGCGGTCGCCTGGTCTACAGCGTCTGCACCCTCACCGCCGCCGAGTCGATCGAGCACCCGGTGCCCGACGGATTCGAGATCGACGATCGACCGCCACCGGTGGGCACGTGGCGCCCGTACGGACCGGGTTGGCGGGTGCTACCCCACGATGCCGGCACCGACGGCATGGTGCTGCTCCGGTACCGTCGCGTGTCATGAGTGACGCGACTCCCCTCCACGCCAAGGTGCTCACGGTCAGCGACGGGGTGTTCCACGGTGCCCGCGTCGACACCGGTGGTCGTGGCCTCGCGGACCATCTGCAGGCCAACGGATTCGCCGTCGTCGATCATCAAGTCACGGAGGACGGGGCGGACGCCGTCGCCGCCAAACTCGCCGAGATGAGCGAGGGCTTCGCCGGGCTGATCGTCACCACCGGCGGGACCGGGTTCGCGCCACGCGACCAGACGCCCGAGGGCACCACACGCGTGATCGAGCGCGACGCGCCGGGGCTGGCCGAGGCGATGCGGCTCGTCAGCCCGTTCGGTCGCCTGTCACGCGGCGTCGCCGGAATCCGAGGTCGCTCGATCATCTGCAACACCCCCGGGAGCCCGAAGGGCACGATCGAGCAGATCGATGCCGTCCTCGACGTGCTGCCGCACGCGCTCCGCCTGTTGGCGAGCGAACCGACCGACCACTGACCTCGACCGGGTCGGCTCCGGGTCAGCTCCGGTGCGGCCCGCAGGGCAGCAGCTCGCCGACCGTCGACGTGGCCGACTCACCGTCGGGGTCGACGACGATCACCTCCACCGTGGGGCCGCCCAGTTCGAGCGCCACCTGGAGGCACGCTCCGCACGGATGCGTGAGCTCGCCGGACGTGCGCGGCGACACGAGCGCGAGGCGGACCGGGCGATGTCCGGTCGTGACCGTACCGAACAGGGCGACCCGTTCTGCGCACATCGCGAGCCCGAGTGAGACGTTCTCGATCAACGCACCCGGGATGATCTCGTCGTCGTAGGTGCGCACCGCTGCGCCCATCTTGAACTTGCTGTACGGGGCGTAGGCCCGTTCGCGGGCGGAGCGTGCCACGTCGATCAGTTCGATGTCGAGCGATGCGGCGTCGGGGGTCTGGTCGGACGGCTGGTCGGACGGCTGGTCGGACGGCGGATGGCTGGTCACGGCCGAACGGTACCCCGGGCGTCACGCCGGCAACCCCCGATCGGGCCGCCATCGAACGCCGTGGAAGAACTCGGTCGCGCCTCGCTAGCCTCGGTGCACGTGCTGAAGCTGGTACTCCCGAAGGGGTCGCTCGAGAAGGCGACGTTCGAACTGTTCGACGCTGCCGACCTCAATGTGTCGCGGAACTCGTCGGTGGACTACAAGGCCACGATCGAGGATCCCCGCATCGACGAGGTCCGCATCCTGAGGCCCCAGGAGATCCCGACCTATGTCGCGGAAGGATTGTTCGACATCGGGATCACCGGTCGTGACTGGGTCGAGGAGACCGGCGCGGAGGTCGCGAGCCTCGGCGAGTTGAAGTACTCGAAGGCGACGTCGAAGCCGGTCCGAGTGGTCGTCGCGGTGGCCGGCGACAGCACGGTCGCGAGCGTCGCCGACCTGCCCGACGGGGTGCGGGTCACGTCGGAGTATCCGGAGCTGACCCGCCGGTTCTTCGCCGATCGTGGCGTCGACGCCGACGTGCGCCTCTCGTACGGCGCGAGCGAGGCCAAGATCCCCGACATCGCCGACTGTGTCGTCGACATCACCGAGACGGGGCGTGCCTTGCGGGCCGCCGGCCTCAAGGTCATCGACACGATCCTGACCAGCTACACCGAGGTCGTCGCCAACCCGGCCAGCGTCGCCGACCCCGAGAAGCGGGCCGCGATGGACGACATCATGACGCTCCTCAACGGCGCACTCGACGCCCGCGGCAAGGTGCTGCTGAAGGTGAACGTGTCCGACGCCGACCGCGACGCCGTCCTCGACGTGCTCCCGTCCGCCAAGTCGCCGACCGTCAACCAGCTCGCCAACGGTGACTACGCGATCGAGACGGTCGTCGAGAAGCGCGGCATCAATCTGCTGATCCCGGAGCTGCGGGCGGCCGGGGCGTCCGACCTGCTCGAGATCCCGATCACCAAGATCGTCAAGTAGCGATGTTGCGCGGCACCGTCACCGAGTTCGACGAGGCCCGAGGGCTCGGCACCGTCACGGCCCTCGACGGATCGCCGTTCCTGTTCCACGTGATCGAGATCGCGGACGGCAGCCGCACGATCGACGTGGGGCAACCGGTCGTGTTCCAGCCGCTGCCGAAGTTCGGCACGTTCCAGGCCGGCCACGTCGCCAAGCTCTGACGCCGTGCCGGTCGATGCCGCTCACGACGCCGGCGCCGTACGGGAGCGTCGCATCGTCGACGTCCTGATGGCGCTCCAGGAGGGCGAGGTGACCACCTACGGCGACGTCGCCGCCGTGGCCGGTTATCCGCGCCAGGCTCGACTGGTGGGTCGCATTCTGCAGACGACCGAGCACGACGTGCCCTGGTGGCGGGTCGTGAACGCCGCGGGCCGGCTGGTGCCCGGCCACGAGGCCGAGCAGGTCGAACTGCTGCGCGAGGAGGACGTGATCACCCGCAACGGTCGGGTCGTGTCGGCGCCGCACGGACGGTTCGGAGCCTGATCGCCCCTCGCGGGTTCAGTGCTCGCGCGTCACCCGTCGTCGCTCGGTGCCGACTGACCTGTCTGGGCCTTGACGCTCACGTAGGCCATCCGGATGTTGGCGAGGGCGTCGCGCATCGTCTGGGCGTCGTCGCCGAGTCGGTCGCCGAGGCCCTCGACGAGCTGCGCCATCGCATCGATCGCGAGCTGTGCCGCCACCAGATCGGGCGTGTCCGACGAGAGGTGGATCGCACCGAGCTCGTAGAGGCCCATGATGTGGTTGACGACCACGACCTCGGCGGGTACCTCGGCCAGTCGTGCGCGGGCCTCGGCCATCGCTGCCTCGATCTCGGCGGCGGACTCGGGGCTGTCGGGGGAGACGTCGGTTTCGTCGCTCACGTGCGATACCCTACCGAGGTCGGTCGTTTCGGCGACCGGCCACAATTGAGGCGAAGTGGGGCCCGCAGGCTCCCACCCGGCCACCGGCTGTGTCCAGGTGCGTCCGGGTCGATGACGATCACGGCCCTCCAGGTCTCCTGGGTGGTCTGCTCCGCAACGATCCGAAGCGACTTCGCGTCGAGCAGAACCACCGACCGACAACTTTGGGAGGAACCCATTGCGCAGGAGTGATCAGTCATAGCTGGCAAGAGCGACCAACACCGAGTCAACGACCGCATCCGGTCCCGTGAGGTTCGCCTCATCGGTCCCGACGGCGATCAGCTCGGTATCAAGCCGGTCCCCGAGGCGTTGCGCATGGCGCGTGGCCTCGACCTCGACCTCGTCGAGGTGGCACCACAGGCGAATCCGCCGGTGTGCCGGATCATGGACTACGGGAAGTTCCGGTACGAAGAAGCGCAGAAGGCCAAAGAGGCGCGCAAGAAGTCGACCAACATCTCGATCAAGGAAGTCAAGTTCCGTCCCAAGATCGGCAAGGGCGATTTCGACACCAAGATGCGGCACCTCATCGAGTTCATCGAGGAGGGGCACAAGGTGAAGGTCACCCTCCAGTTCCGGGGCCGTGAAATGGCCCACCCCGAGCTGGGTCGCAAGATCCTCGACGATGTGATCGCAGGCGCCGGATCGATCGTGAAGGTCGAGAACCAAGCACGCATGGAAGGTCGCAGCATGTCGATGGTCCTGTCGCCCGACAAGCAGGCGATCGACGCCCAGCGCAAGGCCGCGGACGAAGCCGCCAAGAAAGCAGCGGCCGACGCGGCCGCCGAGGAAGCAGCGGCCGACGCGGCCGCCGAGGAAGCAGCGGCCGACGACGCCGCCGAGCCCCCCGCACAATCAGGAGACGAATGATGCCGAAGATGAAAACCTCGAAGACCGCCGCCAAGCGGTTCAAGAAGACCGGCTCGGGCAAGCTGCGCCACGAGCAGCAGAACAACCAGCACAAGTTCGAGGGCAAGTCCTCGAGCCGCAAGCACCGCCTCGACCGCGACGCCGACGTGCACACGACGGACGAGAAGAAGATCAAGCGCCTCCTGGGTGAGCGCTGATTCCCGCGAGATTCAAGAAGGAGACTGATCCACGATGGCACGCGTCAAACGCGGTGTGACCAAGACCAAGCGTCACAAGAAGGTTCTCAAGCAGGCCAAGGGCTACTACGGCAACAAGAGCCGCTCGTACCGTGCGGCCAACGAGCAGCTGCTGCACAGCGGCCAGTACGCATTCCGTGACCGGCGTGCGAAGAAGGGCGAGTTCCGTCGTCTCTGGATCCAGCGGATCAACGCCGCCTGCCGCCAGAACGACATGAGCTACAGCCGCTTCATCGCCGGGCTCAACGCTGCGGGCATCGAGGTCGATCGCAAGATCCTCGCCGATCTCGCCGTCACCGACCCGGCCGCGTTCTCGGGCCTCGTCGCCCAGGCCAAGGCTGCGTTGTAAGGACGCGTCCTGCGCAAACAACTCACCTTCAAGAACCAGAAGGTCCAAGAACTGCGGCGCCTGATCGGGCGCCGCAGTTCGCGTTCCGACGCCCGTGCGTTCGCGGTCGAGGGCGAGGTGCTCATCCGCGAGGCGATCGACGCCGACTGGAACGTCCTCGTCGAGTTCGTCGCTCCCGGCGCCGACCCGGTGAGCGATGCCGCGGTGTTCGAGCTGGGCGACGGGGTACTCGAGCGTGTCGCATCGACCGAGCGACCGCAGCCGAACCTGGCCGTCGTCGCGATGCCGGAGCGTTCGATCGATCTGTCCACGATCGACCTGGCGATCGTCGCCGACCGGCTGAGCGACCCCGGCAATCTGGGGACGATCCTGCGCTCGGCGGAGGCGGCCGGCGTCGACGTCGTCGTGGTGACGCCCGGCTCGGTCGATCCGTACAACCCGAAAGTCGTGCGAGCGACCGCCGGCGCCCTGTTCCACATCCCGGTTGTCGAAGCCGACCTCGCCGCCGTCCGCGCCACCGGACTCCGGTTGATCGGCACCTCCTCGCACCAGGGCGATCCCCACACGACCGCCGACTGGACGGGCCGGATCGCGATCGTGATGGGGTCGGAAGCCCACGGCCTCGCCGCTGACGCACCGATCGATCAGTGGGTGCGGATCGAACACCGCGGACGGGCCGAGAGCCTGAATGTCGCGATGGCGACCACACTGCTGGCGTTCGAAGCAGCCCGGCAGCGGTAGGTCGAGTTCAGCCCGTCGGCGTCGACGCCGTGGTGGGAACGACGGTCGTGGACGTGGTGGGAACGACGGTCGTGGTCGTCGTGGCGGGTCGGGTCGTCGTGGGCGCGATCGTCGTCGTGGTCGTGGTCGTGGCCGTGGTCGTCGCCGGTGCAGTCGTCGACGTGGGCGCTGCAGTCGTGGACGTCGTGGTCGTCGCGGCAATCGTGGTGGTCGAGCGGGCGACGGTGGTCGTGGTCACGGCGGGCAGGATCGTCGTGACGGGCGTCGGCACCGGCCGAGGGTTCGGCAGCGGGACACCGTCGAACAGCGCCCGGACCGACGCCGCCACGAAGTCGGCCCGCGCCTGGGTGCCGGCCGATCGGAGGTGCACGTCGTCGGAGTACCGCGACCAGTCGTTGGCCTCCATCGTGAGCGCCCAGTCGGCGAGGTGACAACGAGGCTGGCCGTTGCACCAGGTGCGCAGCGCCGCCGAGTAGGCGTCCTGCTGGGGTACCCGTGACGTGCCGGCGCGAGCTCTGGTGCTCACGAAGATGGTCGGTCGGTTCCCGGTCAGGCGCAGCGCCTCGTTCCAGTGCTGCTCCCACCTCGCCGGGGAGTACAGGCCGGCATCGTTGGTGCCCAGGGCCACGACCACGATGTCCCCGAGGGCGTCGGCCTGCCCCCACAGTGCCAACAAGGTGAGCCCCGACGGCGCACAGGTGGCGTTGCCGGGGAGCGGCTCGGGATACATGAGTAAGGGTCTGCTGCCGTCCGACTGGGTCTCCCGGCACTGCCACCCGTAGGCGAGCGACCGGCCACCCTCGCCGTCGACGGCCGAGGCACAGCCGATCGCACCGAGCGCTCGCTCGTGGAGCCCCTCGGCGCCGGCCATCAACGAGTCACCGACGACGGTCACCTGACATCCGTCGGCGCCACCGTTGCCGAGTGATGGAATCGACCACGAGGGCAGTGCGCTCGACCGCCCACCGTCGACGTAGCGGAGCAGTTGGCGGGTCTCGTGGTCGGCCTCGCCCGTCACCGGCAACCCGAACAGCTTCTGGAAGTTCGTGACCGCGAGTGCGGTGTCCGGGCCGTAGGTGCCGTCGGGTGCGATGTCGGCGCCGGTGGCGTTGATCAGCATCTGCTGGAGCAGGACCACCTCCGGTCCGGTGTCGCCCGGCCTGAGCGTGGGGAGCAGCAACGCCGGATCGATCGTCGTGGTCGTGGTCGAGCTGGTCGACGATGTCGTGGTCGAGGTCGACACGGGGACGGCGCTCACCACCGCGGCGGTCGGCAGCGTCGACGTCGTGGCGACGACGGTGGTCCTGGCAGTCGACGTGGCGGTCGACGTGGCGGTCGTCGTGCCGGTGATGAGGGAGGGGTCGGCGTCGTCGGCGGCGACGGTGTCGTTCGGTCCACCGCTCGTCGCCACGACCACGGCGATCGTCAGGACGAGCGCCGCAGTGAGGCCGATCGCGCCGATGACGCGCTGTCGCGCGTCGAGCCCCGTGATCCACCGCACGGACGCGACGATACGGCCTGAAGACCTCTCGACCTCGGCAGGACCGCTGTGTACCGTCACATGCAGGACGAATCGAGGAGGTTCGATCATGAAAGCACTCCGTTTGATGGACTGGAAGTCGTCCCCGGAGCTGGTCGAGGTGCCCGACCCGACGGCCGGCCCGGGCCAGGTGGTGATCCGCATCGGCGGTGCGGGTGCGTGCCACTCCGACCTGCACCTGATGCACGACTTCGAGCCGGGACTGTTGCCGTGGAACCCACCGTTCACACTGGGCCACGAGAACGCCGGTTGGGTGCACGCCGTCGGTGACGGCGTCACGAACGTGCAGATCGGTCAGCCGGTCGCCGTCTACGGCCCGTGGGGATGCGGCACCTGCGCCCGCTGCTCGGTGGGCATCGAGAACTATTGCGAGAACCCGATGGAGGCGCCGGTCCCGGGAGGCGGCGGAGGGCTCGGCCTCGACGGGGGCATGGCCGAGTACCTGCTGGTGCCCGACGCCCGACAGGCGGTACCGCTCCCGGATGGGCTCGAGCCGGTCACCGCCGCCGGACTCACGGACGCCGGGCTGACCCCGTACCACGCGATCAATCGGTCGCGTCACCTGCTCGCCCCCGACGCCACGCTGGTCGCGATCGGCGTCGGTGGCCTCGGCCACGTCGGCGTGCAGATCGCCAAGGCCCTCGGAGCCGCCCAGGTCGTCGCCGTCGACGTGAAGCAGGAGGCGCTCGACCTGGCGGTCTCCGTCGGCGCGGACCACACCGTGACGTCGGGCGAGTCGGCAGCCGAGGAGATCCGTGCGCTCACCGGCGGGCGCGGTGCCGACGTCGTGATCGACTTCGTTGGCGCGACGGCGACGATCGAGTTGGCACGGTCCGTCGCCCGGCCGATGTCGGACGTCACCATCGTCGGGATCGGCGGGGGTGAGGTGAACTTCTCGTTCTTCACGCAGGGCTACGACATCAACCTCGCAACGACCTACTGGGGCACCCGCCCCGAACTCGTCGAGCTGCTCACCCTGGCCGCCCGCGGTGTGGTCCGTGTCGAACACACGGTCTACTCCTTGGACGACGCCGCCCAGGCCTACCAGGACCTCGAGGCCGGCACCGTGCGGGGACGCGCGGTCGTCGTCCCGTCGTAGCGACGCTGCGCGACGAGAACCGGTTGGTCACCCGGGCGCCGGTCGCGTAGCCTGTCGCCCGTGATGGCAGCGCAGCGATTTCCGTGCCCCGGGCGGACCGCCTGGGGACGGTGACGCTTCACGACCGCGCGCCCACCCGAGTCCGTCCAGGGATGGCCACTGCCCAGACCGTTCGCTCGTCGTGTTGAAAGGACTCCCGTGATCGACGACATCCGCGCCGCCCAGGCGGCGGCGCTCACCCAGGTCGAACAGGCCGACTCGCTCGCAGCGGTCGCCGCGCTCGACACCCGACTGCTCGGCAAGCAGGGTGAGCTCGCCGCGTTCAAGCGGCAGCTCGGCTCGCTCGAGACCGTCGACGAGAAGAAGGCCGCCGGTCAGGCCGTCAACGAGGCGATGCAGACCGTCGCCGCCGCACTCGAGGCCCGCAGGGACGAGCTCGGGGAGGCAGCGCTCCAGGCACGGGTCGCGGCCGAGCGACTCGACCTGACCGAGTACGCGGCCGCCCCGACCCGTGGCCACGCCCACCTCGTGACCCAGGCCTGGGAGCGGCTCGAGGACGTCTTCATCGGACTCGGCTTCCAGGTCGCCGAAGGGCCCGAGGTCGAGACCGACTGGCACAACTTCGAGGCGCTGAACATGGGGGAGGGCCACCCCGCCCGCGGTGAGTTCGACACCTTGTTCGTCGACTACGCCCCCGACGGTGGTACCGAGGGGCGCACCGTGTTGCGCACCCACACGTCGCCGGTGCAGATCCGCACGATGCTCGAACAGGAGCCGCCGATCTACATCGTCGCACCGGGCCGCGTGTTCCGCCGTGACACGCCCGACGCGACCCACATGCCGGTGTTCCACCAGATCGAAGGCCTCGTCGTCGATCGGAACATCACCCTCGCCGATCTCGCCGGCACGATCGAGGCGTTCACACACGCCTTCTTCGGCCCGGGTTTCTCGTCGCGCCTGCGGCCGAGCTACTTCCCGTTCACGGAGCCGTCCGCCGAGTTCGACGTGCAGCGCCCCGACGGATCGTGGCTCGAACTGGGCGGTTGCGGCATGGTGCACCCCAACGTGCTGCGCGCCGGCGGGATCGACCCGACCGAGTGGAGCGGTTTCGCGTTCGGATTCGGCATCGACCGCATGGCGGTCATGCGGCACGCGGTCGCCGACCTGCGAGACATGTACGCCGACGACATCCGCTTCGCGGCGCAATTCTGAGGAGACGACAGCGACATGAAGGTTCTTCTCTCCTGGCTCAACGAGTACGGCGACTTCGCCGACCCGACCGACGCCGACGCCGTGACGCGCCTCGCCGACACGATGACCGCGCTCGGCCTGGCGGTCGAAGGGATCGACCGCGTCGGCGACACCGTCGACGGTGTGGTCACCGCCCGCGTCCTGCGCCTCGAACAGCATCCCGACGCGGCCAAGGTGCAGCGGGTGTACGTCGATGCCGGTGACGGTGCCGAGCGACACGTGTGGTGCGGCGCGTTCAACATGCAGGTCGGCGACGTCGTGCCGCTGGCGACGCTCGGCACCACGATGCCGAACGGCATGACGATCGAGCGGCGCGGCATCCTGGGTATCGACTCGGAGGGCATGCTGTGCGCGGCCGACGAACTCGGGCTCGGCACCGACCACTCGGGCATCCTGATCCTGCCGCCCGACGTCGAACTCGGCGTGCCGTACGGTGAGGTGCTCGGTCTCAGCCCCGACGTGCTGTTCGACCTCGACCTCACCCGCAACCGACCCGACTGCTGGGGATACGTGGGCATCGCCCGTGACGTCGCCGCCCAGATGGGCGTCGAGTTCCGGCCGCCGCGCCCGCCCGAACCGGACTGGGGTCCGGAACGGACGGCGCCGGTCGAGCTGGTCGCCGGCGATCGCTGCGGACGCTTCACCAGCGTCGTGATGAGCGGCGTCGAGGTCGGCCCGAGCCCCGACTGGATGCAGCGCCGGCTGCTCGCCGCGGGCATGCGGCCGATCAACAATGTGGTCGACGCATCGAACTACGTGACCCTCGAGCTGAATCAGCCGACCCACGCCTACGACCTCGACACGCTCGGCGGCGGCGGATTCCGCATCCGGGTGGCGAACGACGGCGAACAGATGGTCACCCTCGACGGTGAGACACGCGTCCTCACCAACGCCGACGTCCTGATCTGCGACGCCGACGACGTGCCGATCGGCATCGGCGGCATCATGGGCGGCCTCGACTCGGAGATCTCGGATGCGACCACCGTCGTCGCCCACGAGATCGCATGGTTCACCCCGCTCACCGTGCTCCAGACGTCGAGTCGCCTCGGGCTGCGCACCGAGGCGTCGGCCCGCTACGAGCGCGGCTGCGATCCGTACATCATCGACACCGCCCACGCCCGTTTCGCCGAGCTGCTGGGTCAGAGCTGCCCGAATCTGGTCGTCCACGCCGGCGAGGCCGACGAACGCGGTCCGAGCCTGCCACCGCAGGAACGGTCGACCGAGGTCCGGATCAGCGAGGTCAACCGGGTGCTCGGCACCTCGCTCACCGCGGACGACTTGGCACCGCTGCTCGACCCGATCGGATTCACCGTGTCGGGTTCGGGTGAGACGCGCACGGTGACGATCCCGACGTGGCGTCCCGACTCCGCCGAGGAGATCGACGTCATCGAAGAGGTGGCGCGGCACTACGGCTACGAACGGGTGGGCAAGACCGTCCCCAAGTCGACCGTGCACGGCGCGTTGTCGGTGAGGCAGCAGCGGCGGCGTCGACTGCGCGAGGTGCTCCTCGGCCTCGGGATCTCCGAGGCGATGCCGAACCCGTTCCTCGCACCCGACACCCTGGCCAAGGCGGGGCTCGAAGGGCCGACGATCAGCATCACGAACCCGCTCGTCGTCGAGGAAAGCGTGCTGCGCACCTCACTGCGCCCCGGCCTGCTGCGGGCGATCGCCTACAACGAGTCGCACCGCGCGACCGGCGTCAAGCTGTTCGAGATCGGCCACGTGTACCCGCCTGGTACCGGCGAACTGCCCGACGAGTACGAGGCGCTGTGCGTCGTGCTGGCCGGTCAGGAGGCGCCGGCGGCGATGGCCGTGTGGCGCGAGATCGCCTCGGCGCTCGGCGTCGGTGCACGAATCGATCAGGGTCGCGTGCCGCCCGGTCTGCACGCCACCCGCTCGGCCACGCTCCAGGCGGGCAAGGAGCCGACCGGCGCCGTCGGCGAGGTCGACCCTGCCGTCCTGCAGCGATTCGAGGTGCAGGAACGAGTGGCGATCCTCGAACTCAACCTCGACGAGGTGCTCGGCCGTGAGCCCAAGCCGGCCCAGTGGAAGCCGGTGAGCAAGTACCCGTCGAGCGATCTCGACCTGGCGTTCACCCTGTCCGACGACGTGCCGGCCGAGAAGCTCGAGAAGGCGATCCGGCAGGGTGCCGGCAAGCTGCTCGTCGACATCGAGTTGTTCGACGTGTTCCGCGGCGAGTCGCTCGGTGACGACCGCCGCAGCCTGGCGTACCGCGTCCGGCTGCAGGCTGCCGACCGCAACCTGACCGACGCCGACGTCGCCGAGGTCCGCCGTGGCGCCGTAGCGGCCGCCACCAAGCTGGGCGCCGAACTGCGCGGCTGACAGAGATGCGGCCGACATGACTGGCGAGACCGATCTGGCCCGGATGCTGGCGACGCTCGACGTCGCCCGGCGTCCGGGCCGGTTCGCGTTCGTGACGGGGGAGTGGCCGACGCTCGCGCCGGACGCCGCCGCCACGATCCACGAAGACGAGGGACCGACCTACGTCGTCACCGTCGAACAGGCGGCCGAAGCCGGCGCGCCGATCGACTTCGAAGCCGCCTGGCTCACCCTCACCGTGCACTCGTCACTGGAGGCGGTCGGGTTGACGGCGGCGTTCTCGGCGGCACTCGGTGCAGCCGGGATCCCCTGCAACGTGCTCGCCGGCTACCACCACGACCACCTCCTGGTGCCCGCCGACCGGGCCGACGACGCAACTATGGTGCTGCGATCGCTCGGCGGGTGAGTCAGCCGATTTCGGTGCCGTCGGGTCGGTAGGTGTGCCATTCGCCGAGGGCGTCGCGGTGCACGGTGTAGCCCTGGTTCTTCGCCTGGTTGTGGCGTCGACATCGGGGGTTGCCGTTCGCGGGGTCGGTGGTTCCACCCTTGGCGTAGTCGAGGGTGTGGTCGGTGTGTGTTCGTTTCGTGCGGACCCGGCAACCCGGGTGCGTACATCGAGGAAACAGCGACCGGACGGCGTCGCGGGCAGCACCTTCGAACAGCCGACGTTTGCGACCCCACTGGGTGGGGGTGCCGTCGTCGTTCAAGATGACGAAGCGGATGTAGCCGGCGACCATCAACTGCAACACCGTGAGCGGGTCGATCGGGTCGCCGTGTTCGGTGTGACACACCCGCTGCGACTCGTGGACCGGTTGGGGGTCGGCGAACGGATCACGGCTGCGCTCGGGCAGCAGTTCAGCCTCGATCAGAATGTCGCAGAAGGTGTCGTGGTCGACGTGGACGTTGACGACGGGTTCGGGTGCTTTGGCTCCCGGTGGGGTCGACGCGGCGTCGTGGAGCGCGGCCGTGACCGCATCTGCGCGGCGTTGAGCGGCGGTGCGCGGCATCAGGACCGGTGTGGCGTCGTCACCGTACTGTTCGACGGTCCAGTCCCAGTCGGTCAGCCACTCCGCTTCGAGATAGCGATCGAGGATCTCACGGTTCGCGATCGCGTCGACCGGTCCCCAGTTGACCGCCAACCCGCCGCCTTCGTCGTCGGCCCGCCAGTGGGCATCGCGGGCCTCGTCGGCCGACTCGGTGCGTTCGCGGGCCGCCTTCGCGTCGGTGCGTTGCTCCCAAGAACGAACCTTGCGTCGCACGACGTCGTACTCGCACCGTTCGGCCTGGGTCGTGAAATGGCCGATCTCGGTGTCGATCCGGTCACCGATCCGCGGGTTCGCCGCCGCACGAGCAATCTCGACAACCCCGGCGACCGACGCCGCAGTGTCATAGAGGCGCTCACCGACATCGGGGAACCGGTCCACCAGTCGAGCGACACGCATCTTCGCCTTGCACTCGGCGTCGGACCAATGCAACTCGGCACGCAACAAACCCCACATCGACGCATGCTCATCAGCCCGATACACCTTGCGATCGTCGAGCTCCTGCAACACGACAGCCAACTCCGCCTCCGTGCGGCGACGATCGGCATCGAGCTCCCGCAGACGCTGCACCAACGCCCCATCGCTCGCCCCCTTCGCCCGCTCGACGACCTGCTCGAACATACACACCATCATGACAAGGGGGTGCCACACAGTTTCCGAGGAGGGCTCGACTCGATCCGCACCGCCGCCGCAGGGTGGCCGCAAGCGTCAGCGGAACAGGTCGCGGCTGGAGTCGCGGATGACGGGGGACATCGTCGCCTCGTCGTCGAACTCGAACTCGAAGCCGCGGACGACGGCGACGGGGACCCGGCTCGTGTTGCCCTTGACCAGTTCTGCGGCGGCGGCCAGTTCGTCGGCGACGCAGATCTCTTGGACGCGGAACTCGTGGCCGTGCGGGTCGACCTCGCCGATGTACGAGCGCAGCGGGTTGATGCCGGCGACGCCGATGGCGATGTCGGTCTGTCCCTCGCGCCACGGACGGCCGAACGTGTCGGTGACCACCACGGCGACCCGCGCACCGAGTTCGGCGAACCGGTCGCGGGCACGGCGGGCGGACGCGTCGGGATCGACCGGGAGGGTGAGGATGCGGTCGTGGGCACCGCTCGACGACTGGTCGACGCCCGAGTTGGCGCATACGAAACCGTGCTTGGTCTCGGTGATGAGTACCGGCCCGATCTGGCGGACGATGCGGTTCGACTCCCTCAGCACCACCTCGACCACACGCGGGTCCTTCTCCCACCGCTCGCCCCACTCGACGGCGAAGGTCGACGGGACGACGTCGTCCAGCTCGGTGGCACATCCCTCGGCCTTCGACACGATCTTCGAGGTGATCACCACGACGTCGCCGTCGGCGAGCGGTTCGAGGGCGGCGATCATCGCAGCGAGGTCGGCACCGGGCTCGATCTCGGGCAGACCGACGACGGGCAGGATCGACACTCCGGTCACGGGCGGCACCGTAGTCCGAGCGAACCGCCGAATTGCTGCCTGACGGCGCGAGTCGGGGCAACATGGGGACATGGCTGCACAGGTCTCCGAGATTTTCGACCCGTCGGCGTGGACCGAGGTCCCCGGCTTCGACTTCACCGACATCACGTACCACCGAGCGAACGACGTCGGGGCGGTACGAATCGCGTTCGACCGACCCGAGATCCGCAACGCGTTCCGGCCGCACACGGTCGACGAGTTGTACACGGCGCTCGATCACGCCCGGATGTCGCCCGATGTCGGCTGCGTGCTCCTCACCGGCAACGGCCCGTCGCCACGCGACGGCGGCTGGGCGTTCTGTTCGGGCGGTGACCAGCGCATCCGCGGCAAGGACGGGTACAAGTACGCGGAAGGTGAGACGTCCGAGTCGATCGACCCGGCCCGAGCGGGCCGTCTCCACATCCTCGAGTGTCAACGCCTGATCCGGTTCATGCCGAAGGTCGTCATCTGCGTCGTGCCGGGCTGGGCGGCGGGCGGTGGTCACTCGCTGCACGTCGTGTGCGACCTCACGCTCGCGAGCGAGGAGCACGCCCGCTTCAAGCAGACCGACGCAGACGTGGCGAGCTTCGACGGAGGGTTCGGGTCGGCGTATCTCGCCCGGTTCGTGGGCCAGAAGTTCGCTCGCGAGATCTTCTTCCTCGGCCGTGAGTACACGGCGCAGCAGATGCACCAGATGGGTGGCGTCAACGAGGTGGTGCCCCACGCCGAGCTCGAATCCGTCGCGCTCGACTGGGCCCGGGAGATCTGCTCGAAGAGCCCGACCGCCCAACGCATGCTGAAGTACGCGTTCAACCTGGTCGACGACGGCCTGGTCGGCCAACAGATCTTCGCCGGCGAGACGACCCGCCTCGCCTATGGCACCGACGAAGCCGCCGAGGGCCGCGACAGCTTCCTCGAAAAGCGCACCCCCGACTGGTCCGACTTCCCCTACTACTACTGAGGCACAGATGGTGTCGGATCCCTTCCGTGCCGTCAGGTCGTGCCCTGCGCCGGGTCGGAGCACGGAAGGGATCCGACACCATCTGTGCGGGGTGGGGCGATGATCGTCGTCGAGGAGGCGGATGATCCGCGACTCGCGCCGTTCCGGTTGAACGAGCGGGGGTTGGCGTCGCGGGCGGACAAGCGGGACGACGCCGGAGCGGGACTGTTCCTCGCGGAAGGCGATCTCGTGGTCGAGCGGGCGTTCGCTGCGGGGTGTCGGCCCTTCGCCGTCCTGGCCGACGCCGATCGGGTTCCGCCGATCGCCGACGAGCTCGCCGCCGCCGGCGCCGACGTGTACCTCGGCGGTGCCGCCGTGCAACAGATGGTGACCGGACTCGGGATCCCCCACCCGATCGTCGCGCTGTTCCACCGTCCGGCGAGGCCCTCACCGAGCGAACTGGCCGCCCGATGCGAACGGCTGGTCGTCGTCGAGGGGGTCGACAACCCGGCCAACGTCGGCGCGATCGTCCGCAACGCTGCCGGGCTCGGCTGGGACGGGCTCCTCCTCGACCACACCAGCGCCGACCCACTCACACGTCGGGCACTCCGCGTCGCGATGGGCACCGCCTTCTCACTCCCCCATGCCCGCACGACCGACCTCGTCGGCACCCTCGCCCACCTGACCGACTTCGAGCTCTACGCCCTCACCCCGGCTGCCGACGCAATCGACCTCCGCGACGTCCGACCGTCGGGGAGGCGAGCGGTCCTGATCGGTTCGGAGCGGGCCGGGCTCAGCGACGCGGTGCTGGCCGCGACGACGCCGGTCCGGATCGAGATGGCCGGCGACGTCGACTCGCTCAACGCCGCCGCGGCGACGGCGGTCGCCTGCTTCGCGCTCGCCCGCTGAGACCCGACACGGCTCAGTCGCCGCTGCGACGGCGCCGGCGCGTCGTGGTGCCGCTCGGGTGCGGTTCCCAGGTGAAGAACCTGACGGCCACGGCGAGTCCTGCCAGCCCCCACAGCGCGACGAAGCCCAAACTCGCCCAATCGATGGCCGGGGCGTCGACGAAGGGGTTGAACGCGTCCTGGATCGAGACGACGAACGGACGGAGCGGGAACAGATTGCCGACGGTCGTCATCCATCCCGGCGCGTCGTCGCCCGTCGCGATGAACACGTTCGAGATGAACGCGAGCGGCAGGATCGTCGCGTTGGCGACGGCGGCGGCCGAACTCGCCGTGGGCACGATCGCGGCGACCGCCATGCCGAGCGCGGCGAACGCCGAGACGCCGACGACGAACGTCAAGATGGCGCCCGGCATCTTCGCCGCCTCGATCTGGAGGTCGTAGAACACGACGCCCACACCGATCATCAGGAGCGCGCCGAGGAACGCCAGGATGAGCGCCGAGCCGACGAAGCCGCCGATGTAGATCGACGTCGGCAGCGGCGTGCTCCGCCACCGCTTGAGGATGCCCTCCTCACGCCGGATCGGCACGAGGTTGGAGAGGTTGGTGTAGGTGGCCGACACGGCCGTGAACGCAGCGAGGCCGCCGGTGTAGAACTGACGCGCCGGCCATTCACTGCCCTGCACGGTGATCGTCGTGTCGCCGAACAGGGCGCTCATCAACAGCAGGATGAACAGGGGCAGGGCGAGGGTGAAGAACAGGGCGACCGGGGTCCGCCAGAACACCAGGATCTGGTAGCGGACCTGCCGGAGCAGCAACGAGATCGACGACGGCCAACTCATGGTTCACTCACTTCCTCATCGCGTTCGCCGGCGAACCCGAGGAACACGTCCTCGAGCGAGGGCCGGCGCACGGAGATGCCGGTCAACTCGTGGCCACGAGCGGACGCGGCGCCCATCACCTCGGCGAGCACGCGGGTCGGCTCGGCGGTCTCGATGACGCACGTGGTGACGCCACCCACCTCGCCGAACACGGTGTCGGCCGGCACCAGCAGGGCGTCGGGGTCGACACCGTCGGGGAGCTCGAACGAGATCGTGGTGGTCGGTGACGCCGACATGAGTTCGGCGGGTGTGCCCTCGGCCACCATCTTGCCGCGGGCCATGACCCCCACCCGGTCGGCGAGGTGTTCGGCCTCGTCGAGGTAGTGCGTGGTGAGCACGACCGTCGTGCCGAGCGAGCAGAGGCCCTGGATCATCTCCCACGACCGGCGCCGGGCGGCCGGGTCGAAGCCGGTGGTCGGCTCGTCGAGGAAGAGCAGCTCCGGGCAGCCGACGATGCCGAGTCCGAGATCGAGCCGGCGCTTCTGGCCACCGGAGAGTGAGGCGACGCGGGCGTCGGCCTTCTCGTCGAGCCCGACGAGGTCGAGCACCTCGTCGACCGTGCGGCGACGACGGTACGCCGAACCGTAGAGCTCGATGGTCTCACGCACGGTCAACTCGACGTCGGTCCCCGACGACTGCAGCACGATGCCGATCCGGTCACGGAGCTCGCGACCGCCCGTGGCCGGGTCGAGCCCGAGCACGCTCACCGACCCGCTGGTCCGCTCGCGGTGCCCCTCCAGGATCTCGATCGTCGTCGACTTCCCGGCGCCGTTGTGGCCGAGGAGTCCGTAGACCTCGCCCTCGGCGACCTCGAACGACAGACCGTCGACGGCGACGATGTCGCCGTACGTCTTGCGCAGGCCCGAAATCTCGATGGCGCTCATGTGCCTCCTCGGGGGTAGTTGCCGGGCGTGATCGGCAGCCCGGTGTCGTTGCGCATGTGTTCGGCGACGGGGACGAAGTAGCCCATCAGTTCGGCAGCGATCGCCGCACCGTCAGGATGGCCGTCGCACACCTCCTCGACGGCAGCCGCCATGTGGACGAGCCACCGGTCGCGCTCGAGCGGGCCGACGTGGAACGGGAAGTGCCGCATGCGCAGGCGTGGATGTCCGCGCTCTTCGAGGTAGGTCGTCGGTCCGCCCCAGTACTGCTGCAGGAACAGTGAGAGGCGTCGCTCGGCCGGGCCGAAGTCGGGAGCGTCGGGATACAGCGGGGCGAGCACTTCGTCGTCGGCAACGCCTCGGTAGAAGGCGGCCACGAGCCGGTCGAAGAATTCGGCTCCACCGGCCCGGGAAAACAAGCTGGGCGCCGTGTCCTCGTCGGTCACGGCGCCCAGCCTAGGGGGAAGGTCAGGTTGGCGGCCCGGTGTCGGGCGGGTCCGGCCGATGGCCGGACGCTCTCTCGATGGTGGCCGATCAGGCCGGGATGAACTTGCGGTACTCGATCAGCTCGTCGCGCTTGACGACGAACGGGGTCGATCCGTCGCAGGCATCGAGGATGACGAATTCGTCCGTGGCGAGCAGGACGAGGGCGCTGGCGACGTCGTCGCCCAGCTTGACCTCGATCACATCGCCGGTTTCGATCAGTTCGTTCAACAGGGTGGTCATCTTCTTCATTCTCCGTGTGTGTGGCGACGTGATTCCCGTTGTGGGTCGCCGTTGAAACATGCATCGGAGTCAACCATCAAGTTCTTGAGACATTCCTGAGCGGCCATGTGCCGTTGGACACACGCTGGGTGGTGTCAGAGGAAGACGTGAGGATCTACTCGAAGTCCGGTTCGTCCCAGCCCGGGAAGACGTCGGGCAGCCCGTCGCTCACCCGGTCGGGGAACTCGGCGGCACGCTTGTCGAGGAAGCTCTCGACACCTTCCTTCGCATCGGCACTGCGGCCCCGGGCGAGGATGGCGCGGCTGTCGGCACGATGGGCGTGCATCGGGTGCGAGGCACCGAGCATGCGCCACATCATCTGGCGGGTGAGCGACACCGAGACGGGCGCCGAGTGCTGCGCGATGTCGGCCGCGATCGCGCGGGCCGCCGGCAGCAGGTCGTCGGGCGCGTGCAGGCTGCGCACGAGACCGCCGGCGAGTGCCTCGTCGGCTTCGAAGACCCGCCCGGAGTACGACCACTCCAGTGCCTGGCTGATGCCGACGAGGCGCGGCAGGAACCAGCTCGACGCGGCCTCGGGCACGATGCCGCGGCGGGCGAACACGAAGCCGAACCGTGCTGCGTTGCTGGCGATCCGGATGTCCATCGGGAGCGTCATCGTCACACCGACGCCGACGGCGGCACCGTTGATCGCGCCGATCACCGGCTTCTTCGAGTCGAAGATGCGCAGGACCGTCATGCCGCCACCGTCGCGCGGGACGCCGGCGTCGGTCTGGACGTCGGACCCGCCTCGAGAGAAGGTGTCGCCACGAGCCGACAGGTCGGCGCCGGCGCAGAACGCACGTCCGGACCCGGTGATGATCACCGCGCGGACGTCGTCGTCGGCATCGGTGCGGTCGAAGGCGTCGATGATCTCGTTCATCATCGTGCCCGTGAACGCGTTCAGCTTGTCGGGACGGTGGAGGGTGATCGTCGCGATGTGATCCTCGACGTCGAAAAGAATCTGCTCGTACTCAGCCACGAGTCGGACCGTAGCCAGCACCCCCCGCCGACAACGCATCGAGTGTCGTCGACCGATCACCGGCTTCTTCGAGTCGAAGATGCGCAGGACCGTCATGCCGCCACCGTCGCGCGGGACGCCGGC
>NZZV01000018.1 GCA_002698945.1 Acidimicrobiaceae bacterium | reverse complement strand
GTCGGCGTCGGCGACCGCTGCGGCGAAGCGCTCGGGCGAGACCCAGATCCCCAACCAGCCATCACCGAGCCGGCCGGCGCGCCGTATCGCGGCGGACGATCGACCGCCCACGATCACCGGTACCGACGGCATCGGCGCTGGGTCGATCACGACCTCGTCGAGATTGAAGAACTCGCCGCTGAACGTGACCGCCGTTCCGGATTGCAGCCCGCGGACGATCTGCAGGCACTCGTCCATCCGCCTGCCTCGAGTCCGCGGGTCGACGCCGCACGAGCTGACCTCGTGACGATCCTCGCCGCCGATGCCGACGCCGAGCACCAGGCGACCAGGCGCGAAGGACGAGAGGGTCGAGAGCTGACGGGCGACCGGAACAGGGTGGCGGAGTGGGAGCAGGTACACGCTCGTGTGCACCTCGATGTCCGGGTGCTGGGCGAGCAGGAGCGTGGCGTGCACGAGGCCGTCGATCCCGAACCCGCCGAAGAACGTGACGTGGTCGCCGACGACGAGGTGATCGACGCCGGCCGAAGCGATCTCTCGACGATCCGCCTCGCTTGCGTCACATCGGCGTCGCGTGGCATCGGTGCCGCCATGCCGATGCTCAGCTCACCCATCGCGTCAGCCCGGCGCTGATTGCGGGCCGCGCACCAGACGGCCGGGCAGCGCGCCGGTGGGCTCGCCGTCGTTCATGATCTCCTCGCCGGCCACCATCGTGTGCAGGTAGCCGTCGGCGCGCTGGAGGAGCCGCCGCCCTCCGGCCGGTAGATCGCCGTGCACCTCGGGCCGGCGGGCTCGTAGCCGATCGAAGTCGATCACGTTGAGATCGGCGCGGTAACCCGGCGCGAGCAGGCCGCGATCGAACAGCCCGACGGTGCGGGCGGTGTCGCGGCACTGACGCTGGACGAGGAACGGGAGGTCGATCCGCCCCGCCGACCGGTCGCGACCCCAGTGAGCGAGCAGGGTCGTGGGGAAGCTGCCATCGCTGATCGTGCCGACATGTGCGCCCTCGTCGCCGAGCCCGGGAACCGTGTGCGGGTGCCGGAGCATCTCCCCGACGGCGTCGAGGTGCCCGCCGGCGAAGTTGAGGGCGGGCAAATAGAGCAGGGTGGTTCCGTCGCCGGCGACGATCAGGTCGTAGGCGAGCTCGATCGCGTCGCGACCGGCGCGACCGGCGCGCGCTGCGATCGAGTCGAGGGGATCGGGCTCGTAGTCGGGCGGATCGCCGAGCTCGTACATCGCCTCGAACCGATGGATCAACCCGCCTCCCAACTTGCGGACCTTGTCGCCAGCGTCCGCTGCGAGCACCCGAGCCTTGAAACCGTGATCGGCCATGATGCGCGCCTGCTCGGAGACCGGCAGATCGGCGATCTCTGCGAACACCGGGTTGTTCATGAACGGGTGCAGCGTGCAAGGAAGCCCGAACAGCAGGCCGATCGCACGCGTCGCGACCTGTGCCGTGATCGCCAGGCCGTCGTCGCGAGCGCGCTCGACCCGGGCGAGGACGCTGCGGTAGCTGTCGGGCTCGAACGGGCTCTGCACGAGCGAGAACGACAGCGGGCGACCGGACTCGGCGACCATCCGCCGGAACGTGTCGAACTCGTCGTCGCGGTCGACGTGGTCGGAGACCACCTGCAGCACCCCGCGACCGATCCGGCCAAGCCCTCTCGCGATGCCGACCAACTCGTCGGCCGACGCCGTGAGGGTCGGGGTCGGCTCGCCGCGGCTCGTTCGGTGATTCGTCGTGCGCGACGTCGAGAAGCCGAGCGCTCCAGCGGCCACCCCATCGGCGACGATCCGAGCCATCTGTTCGATCTCGTCGGCTGACGCCGGTTCCCGGTCGGCGCCGCGCTCGCCCATCACGTGCAATCGAACCGCGCCGTGGGGCACCTGCGCGGCGAGATCGATGTCATGCGAGACGGCCGCCACGGCGTCGAGGTACTCACCGAACGACTCCCATTCCCAGCTCAGGCCCTCGTGCAAGGCGGAACCGGGGATGTCCTCGACCCCCTCCATGAGCTCGATGAGGCGGTCGTGATCGCTCGGGCGAACCGGCGCGAAGCCGACCCCGCAGTTGCCCATCACGACGGTGGTGACCCCGTGCGACGACGACGGGGCCAGTCGGTGATCCCACGTGGCCTGGCCGTCGTAGTGCGCGTGGATGTCGACGAACCCGGGGGTCACGAGGGCGCCGGCGGCGTCGAGCTCCCGCCGGCCGCGGCCGGAGACTTCGCCAACCTCGACGATCGTGCCGCCGGCCACCGCGACGTCGGCCGTCCGTTCCGGTGCACCGGTCCCGTCCACGACGGTGCCGCCCCGCACGACGAGATCGTACTCGGCCATCTTCAGGCGGTCGTCGGGAGCGTTGAGCGGTCGATGCCGTAGAGCCCCGTCACATTGTCGGACAGGATCGCCTTGGTCTGCTCGTCGGTCATGCCGGCCGTGTGCTTGTCGAGGAGCTCTTGTGACCACGGCCATGTCGAGTCGCTGTGGGGAAAGTCGTTGGCCCACATCAACCGTTTCCAGTTCATCGCGTCGGCGAACCGGAACGCGGTCCAGTCATCCTGGAACGTGACGTAGATGTGATCGGCGAAGTATTCGCTCGGCAGCCGGGTCAACTCGGCGCCGGGCTTCAGCCAGTAGCGGTGGCGGTTGAAGGCGTGGTCCATCCGGTACATGAAGTGCGGGACCCATCCGGCGTCGGCCTCGACACACACCACCTTGAGATCGGGGTGACGTTCGAACACCCCGCCGAACACCAACATCGCCATGATGTCCTGGCAACCGCGGACGATCGACAAGAAGCTGGAGATCTTCGGCCCCCGCGTCTTGTCGTTCCTGGTGGTGAGGATGTGGAAGCTGAGGGGCAGCTCGAGCTCGATCGCCGCCTCCCAGAACGCGTCGTAGACCGGCGAGTCGTAGTCCTCGATGGCAGGGTTGCCCGGCATCATCACGCCGCGCAGACCGAGCGCCTTGACGGACTTGAGGTCGGCAATGCCTTCCTCTGGGGATCGCATCGCCGTCTGGCCACAGCCCAAGAGACGGTCGGGCGCATGCGAGCAGTACTCCGCGATCCAGCGGTTGTACGCGTCGAACGACGCCTTCTTCAGGTCGAAGTCGTCGATGTTGCACAGCACCATGCCGACGGTCGGGTAGATGATCTCCGCTGCGACACCGTCGGTGTCCTGTTCGGCAAGTCTCGCCGTCGGGTCCCACCCACCGCGGTGGAGGTCGTCGAACCTCGCCCCGAACGTGCGCAGCTCGGAGGGGTCCTTGCCCGCCGCGGCGACGAGCCCCATCGGGATCGGCACCTTCGAACCTTCGACGACGAACACGTCGCCGAGCTCTTCACCGCCGTCGATCAGCTTGGGCGCCTTGTCGCGCCACTTCGGATCGATGTGGTCGATGTACGTGCCCGGCGCCTCGGTGATGTGTGAATCGGCCGAGATGATCGGATAATCGACCTGCATGGAGCCCCCTCTGTTACCGCTCGCTCGAGCAGCGTTCGTTCGGATGCAGTATCACGCAGATGCGACAAGATGGCAAGAGTGTCGCATTGCGCAATCCAGCGACCTCGACGATCGCGTCGCGATCGGCATCAAGCCGTCAGCCGTGTAGTCCGCCGTCGACGACGAACTCCTGTCCGTTGCAGTACGACGCTGCATCGGACAGGAGGAACGCGACCACCGTTGCCACCTCGACCGGCTCGGCGACGCGGCCGAGCGGAACGGCTCGGAGGTGTTGCTCGGTCACGCCACGGGTGAATGCCGGCACTTCGGTCAGCATCTCGGTTCCGATGTATCCGGGATGGACCGAGTTGACTCGGACGCCGATCCTCCCCAGCTCCTTGGCCGCCACTTTGGTCATGCCACGCACCGCGAACTTGCTGGCGGTGTACGCGATCGAGTTCGGTGGACCGATCAGACCGGCGACCGACGAGATGTTCACGATCGAACCGCCGGGCCGAGTAATGAGCGGTGCGACGGTCCGCATCCCGAGGAAGACGCCGACCTGGTTGACGTCGATGACGTGGCGGTACTCGTCGAGCGTCGTCTCCGTGAGCGAGCCAGAGCGCCAGACGCCGGCGTTGTTGACGAGCCCGTCGATTCGGCCCTCCGCCTCCAAGACCGCGGCGACCACGGCGTCCCACTGGGCCGGGTCGGTCACGTCGAGGTGGTGGTAGGTCGCGTCGATCTCGTCCGCAGTCTGCGTCCCGACGTCGTCGAGCACATCGGCGAGGACGACTCTCGCACCACGGGCGCGCACGAGGCGACCCTCCTCGGCGCCCTGGCCGCGAGCCCCGCCGGTGATGAGAATCACCCGGCCGTCGAAGTCCTGATCCATCTCGCTCATCCGATCATGCTGTAACCGCCGGACACCGACAGCACCTGCCCCGTGATGTGGCCCGCGGCGGCGTCGGAGGCCAGGAACACCACTGCGTTGGCGACGTCGCGAGGCCGCCCGAGCTTGCGGAGCGGCAGGGCGCGGGCGACCTTCTCCAGCTGGTCGTCGGTGAACATCGACTCGCGGTCGCGCCACATGCTGGCCGCGCCCACCTCGTCGGCATCTTCCGGGATGGTGACACCGGGACAGACCACGTTGCAGCGGATACCGGCCCTGCCGTTCTCCTTTGCGATCGTCTTCATGAACGCGTTGATCGCCGCCTTCGCGCCGGCGTACACGGCTTCGCGGGCCTCACCCTGCCGACTGGCGTCGGACGAGATCGACACGATCGAGCCGTGTTGCTGCGGAACCATGAAGTCGAGCGCCGCCTTGGTGCAGTTCACGACCCCGAGGTAGTTGATGTCGACGACCTTGCGCCAGAAGTCCGGGTCGGTCTCGGTGAACCACATCAGCCGGTCCCAACCGGCGCAGTTGACCAGGATGTCGATCGCACCGTCGCGTTCGTGGGCGGCCGCAACGAGACGTTCGACCTGATCGAGCGCGGTCACGTCGGCGCGGACGAACTGGGCGGCCGCAGCGCCGACGTCGGTGGCCGCCGCGGCGACCCGGACCGTCTGCTCCTCGTCGACGTCGCCCAACGTCAACCGGGCGCCCTCGGCGGCGAACGCGAGGGCGATCGCCCGCCCGATGTTCGAACCGGCTCCCGTCACGACGACAGAGCTGTTCTGGAGCCCCAGGTCCATGTGCATCCTTTCGCTTCCGGCCTCGGACGCCGGTCCGCCGCCACGGTACCCGATGCGACAGAATGGTGTCGATGCTTCGTCGTCGGCCCTGGCGGCGTGGCGTCTCGGACGGAGGAGCCGATGCAGCACCCGAACGACGTCGACCCATCCAGCGCAGCGCGAGGTGGTGCACCCCCTGCGAAGTTCGAGTCCGTGTTCCGTGACCGATTGTTCGTGAACAAGAGCGCCATCGTCACCGGAGGGGGCACGGGCATCGGCCGTTGCGTCGCACACGAACTGGCGGCGCTCGGGGCGGACGTGGTGCTCTGGGGGCGCAGGACCGAGCCGCTGGAACGCACGGTCGGCGAGATCGTCGACGACGGCGGGTCGGCAACGTACGTCACCGGCGACATCCGGGTGTCGGAAGACGTCAAGGCGGCCGTTGCGAAGGTGATCGAGCGGTGCGGACGGATCGATCTCCTGGTCAACAACGCTGGGGGGCAGTTCAGCGCCCACGCCGTCGACATCTCCGCGAACGGCTTCGACGCGGTCGTGCGGAACAATCTCCTCGGGGGGTTCGTGGTGTCCAAGGAGTGCTACCTGAGCTCGATGCAGGAGCATGGCGGCGCGATCGTGAACATCACGGCCGACCACTCCCGCGGCATCCCGCTGATGGCTCACTCGAGCGCCGCGCGGGCCGGGATGGCGAACCTGACGCGCACGCTCGCCGTCGAGTGGGCGTCCTCGGGCGTACGGGTGAACGCCGTCGCCCCCGGATTTGTGGCGTCGAGTGGCTACGACACCTACGCAGGCGAGCCGTTCCACGAGCGACTCGTCGAACTCCCCCGTCTGACCCTGGCACAACGGCACGGCACGGAATCGGAGGTGTCCGCCGCCGTGGTGTTCCTGTTGTCCGACGCCGCTGCCTACATCACCGGGCAGGAGATCGCCGTGACAGGCGGGAGCGATCTCGTGAACGGTCTGCTCGAGATCGAACCGCACGGCCGACTCCCACCTTTCTCCGGGTTCCATCGGACGTCGCTGCCGACGGCGTTGGGTGGCAGCGACTGACCGGCCACCGCACGACTCGTGCCCGCCGAGCATGATACATTTGTCGTTCGTTGTATCAACGAGACTGACGGGGAAAGTGGTGGATATCAGCCGACAGACCGAGCTCTTCGACCGGATCGTCGCCTACCTCGATTCGGGGTTCGACCCGATGGTCGACGACGTGATGCGCCATCCCGTCGATCGATACGTCGACCTCCGACACGTCGGGCGTGAACGCGAGCGTCTGTTCTCGGAGTTTCCGATCGTCGTCGGTCACGGCAGCGACGTCCGATCGCCAGGCGACTTCTTCGTCGACGACCTGTCGGGCCGATCTCTGTTGATCGTGCGCGGCGACGATGGGGTTCTTCGTGGCTTCCACAACATGTGCGGCCACCGCGGTTCGGCGGTGGAGCTGTCTGCCTGCGGCAACCAGCGACGTTTCACCTGTCCGTACCACGCCTGGTCGTACGACACGGCCGGCCGGCTGCGGTCGATCCCGAACGACGACGGGTTCGCTTCGGTAGACCGCGACGCCCACGGGCTCGTCGAGGTGCCGGTCGAGGAACGTCACGGACTGGTCTGGGTAATCCCGGGAGCGCGACCCGGCGCTGCCATCGACGTCGCGTCGTATCTCGGCGAACTCGATGACGAACTCGCTGAATTCGGCATGTCCGACCACGTGCGCGAGCGCACCGACATCCTCCGCGAGCCCTTCAACTGGAAGCTCGTCGTCGACGGGTTCCTCGAGACGTACCACATCCGATTCCTTCACCGGAACACGATCGGACCGTACATCGGGTCGAACTTCGCGCTGTACGACGACTTCGGACTTCACGCCCGGATGATCGGTCTACGGTCGTCGTTCCACGAGGAGCGCTCTGCCCCACTCGACGAACGTGAGTTCCTGCCGCACGTGGCGATCATCTACCTCGTCTTCCCCAACACAGTGCTCGTCTGGCAGGGCGACCACTTCGAGGTCTGGTCGGTGTTCCCCGACGGCGACCGTGCCGACCGGATGGTCGCCCGCGCCAGTCTGCTCGCTCCCACGGCACCGACGACCGACGCCGAGCAGCGCCATTGGGACAAGAACTGGGAGGTACTGATGAACACCGTGCTGAACGAGGACTTCGTGGTCGCGCGCACGATGCAGCGCAACTTTGCGTCCGGTGCGCGTACTCATGCCGTGTTCGGACGTCAGGAGGCCACCCTCCAGCACTACCACCGCATCCTCGAGCACGAACTCGCCAAAGATGGTGTCGCGGTCTCGAACCCAGAACGAGCCGAGGTGCCCGCCTGATGGTCGACATGAACGAGCTGACCGACATCACTTACGAGGTCGACGACGGGCTGGCGTGGATCACGATCAACCGTCCGGAGCGTTACAACGCGTTCCGCGGGCGCACGGCCGACGAGCTACTGCGGGCGTTCAAGGCGGCCTGGGCCGACCCGGCGGTCGGTGTCGTGGCCCTCACCGGCGCCGGCGACAAGGCGTTCTGCACGGGCGGCGACCAGAAGCAACGCGCCGAGACCGGCGACTACGGCCCGACGGAGACCGGGCTGTTCGAGATCGAGGCCGTGCACCGGATCATCCGCGACATCCCCAAGCCGGTCATCGCAGCCGTGAACGGGTTCGCGATCGGCGGCGGCCACGTGCTGCACGTGGTCTGCGACATCACCATCGCGGCCGACAGTGCCCGGTTCGGCCAGACGGGCCCGCGCGTCGGATCGTTCGACGCCGGGTTCGGCTCTGCCTATTTGGCGCGCATCATCGGGCAGAAGCGGGCACGCGAGATCTGGATGTTCTGCCGCCAATACGACGCCGCCACCGCCGAACGCTGGGGACTCGTCAACGCGGTCGTCCCGCTCGACGAGCTGCGGTCGACGGTGCGGGCCTGGGCCGACGATGCGCTGGCCCTGTCGCCGACGGCGCTCAAGGTGCTCAAGCACTCGTTCAACGCCGAGACCGAGCACATCGCCGGCGTCGGCCAGATGGCCTTCGACAGCCTCGAGCTGTTCGTCGCAACTCCCGAGGCCAACGAGGGCGTCGCAGCGTTCAACGAGAAGCGGCCGACCGACTTCTCCCCATACCGCTGACTCACACCGTTCGAGAGGACTCACCATGCACATCGGCTACAGCGCCTTCTTCCAGAACCTGTCCGGTCAGCACACCGACGAGCAGGTGTATCGACACGAGCTCGCGCTCGCCGATCTCGCAGAGCCGCTCGGCTTCGATTCGGTGTGGTCCCCGGAGCATCACTTCACCAACTACATCATGGTGCCCAACCCGGCCCAGTTCCTGACGTGGGTGGCGGGGCGCACCGAACGCGTCCAGCTCGGGGCGATGATCAACGTTCTGCCCTGGCACGATCCCGTGCGGCTGTGCGAGGAGTGGTCGGTGCTCGACCAGGTCTCCGGTGGCCGGGCGATCCTCGGGCTCGGGCGAGGGCTCGGTCGGGTCGAGTTCGACGGTTTCGGGCTGCAGATGGCGGATTCGCGCGGCCAGTTCACCGAGTACACCGCCGCTGTCGTCGAGCCGCTCGAGAACGGGTACATCGAGTACGACGGCGAGTATCTGCAGCAATCGCGAGCGGCGATCCGTCCCCACCCGAGCCGCTCGTTCCGTGGCCGGACTTACGCCTCGGCCGTGTCCCCGGCGTCGATCGACCTGATGGCGCAACTCGGCATCGGGTTGCTGATCATCGCCCAGAAGCCGTGGGCGACCACGGTCGCCGAGATCGACGGCTATCGCGAGCGCTACCTCGAACTCAACGGTGAGACACCACCGGCGCCGATCATCGCCGTGTTCGTCGCCGTCAACGAGGATCGATCGCGGGCCGAGGAGATGTTCGAGCAGTACGTCATGGCGTACGCCCACTCGTCGGTCGACCACTACCAGTTCGACGACACGACGATCGCGGACATCCCCGGGTACGAGTACTACGCCGGGATCTCGTCGAACATCGCCAAGCATGGCCGCGACAAGTTCGCCCGGTTCCTCGCCGAGCTTCAGGTGTGGGGAACTCCCGACGAGGTCGCCGATCAGCTGATCGACTACCAACGAATGGTCGGTGCCGGCGGGATCATCGGCGTGTTCAGCTACGGAGGAATGCCCTTTGACGAGGCCGAGGAGAACATGCGGTTGTTCTCCGAGAAGGTGATGCCACGGCTACAAGCCCTCGACGTCGACGGCAGCGTCGGTTGCGGATCGACGCCAACCGAGGTCGCATCCGCGCTGTCGACGACCAACGTCAGCTGGTGAGGTCGGCGGATCGTGGACTTCGGCTTCGACGACGAGCAGGAACTCCTGCGCGACACCCTTCGTGACTTCGCGTCGAACGAGCTCGCACCGCTCGCTGCCACGTGGCGCACCGAACCGTTCCCACACGAGCTCATCTCGCGTCTGGGCGACCTCGGGCTCCTCGGGATGAAGATCGCCGAAGAGTACGGCGGCACTGACGGGAGCTACGTCGCGCTCGGCATCGCCGCCGAGGAACTCTCGCGAGGCGACTTCAACGTCAGCTACTTCCTGCAGCTCTCGACGATCGCAGCGATGCTGCTCGGAGATGCCGACGAGTCGATCAAGCGGCGCTGGTTCCCGGCGGTCGCCAGCGGCGACGCCACCGTTGCGTTCGGCCTCACCGAGCCGGGCGTCGGCTCCGACGCCGCCAACCTCACTTCAACCGCCCGCCGCGACGGCGACGAGTGGGTCGTGAGCGGGGAGAAGGCGTCGATCACCTTCGCCGGGTTCGCCGACGCCTGCATCGTCTTCGCCCGCACTGGCGGCCCCGGCGCCCGGGGGATCTCGATGATCCTGGTCCCGCTCGACGCCTCCGGCGTGTCGCGACAGGTGTACCAGAGCGCGGGCGGACACCTCTCTCAGCGCGGATCGCTCTTCTTCGACGACGTCCGGGTGCCGCTGGACCACCAGGTCGGCGCCGAGGGTGCCGGGTTCATCGGGGCGATGGAGGCGTTCGACTTCAATCGGGCGGTCATCGCCCTTGCGTGCATCGGGTCGGCACTTCAGAGTCTCGACGAAACCGTCGCGTACACCAAGCAGCGCATGACGTTCGGACAGCCGCTGGCCAAGCGCGAGGGGGTTGCGTTCCAGATCGCCGAGCACCTCTCGCTGCTTCACGCCTCGCGGCTGTTGTCGTACGAGGTGCTGGCCCTGGCCGACGCCGGCCGGCCGCACACCACCGAGGCCGCGATGTGCAAGTGGCTCGGCCCCAAACAGTCGGCCGAGGCGATCCACGCCTGCCTGCTGTTGCACGGGTGGCCCGGCTACGGCACCGATCTGCCCTTCTCCCAGCGGCTGCAGGATGTGATCGGGCTCGAGATCGGCGACGGCACACCCGAGATCATGAAGGCGATCATCGCCCGTGAGACGTTCGGGCGCGAGTTCACCTCCTACAAGTGACCATCGAGTACAGATGAACAACGACGCCAACGGCGAGCCAGGCAGCCCGCTCGCACTGACGATCGACCGCGGTCTGGCAACGATCAGGCTGTGTCAACCGCCCGCCAACGCGCTCGGTTCCGCCCTCGTCGCTGCGCTCAACGGAGCCCTCGACGAGATCGAACGCGCCGGCGCCGGCGCCGTCGTGATTCGCTCGACGGTACCCAATGTCTTCGCCGCCGGCGCCGACCTCAAGCTCCTCTCCACCCTCGACCGCGCCGACTTCGGCCGCTACCTCGTCGACCTGCGGCACGCGATCGAGCGCCTTGCAACGCTCGGACCTCCGACGGTGGCCGCCATCGACGGCTATGCACTCGGCGGTGGTCTCGAACTGGCGATGGCCTGCACCATGCGAATCGCCAGTCCCGCCTCTCGCCTCGGCCTTCCCGAGGTCAAGCTCGGACTCCTCCCCGGGGCCGGGGGCACTCAGCGGCTCCCTCGCCTCGTCGGCCGAGGGCCGGCACTCGACCTACTGCTCACGGGTAAGCCGCACGTCGCGGCCGATGCAGAACGGATCGGTCTCGTCGACCTCATCGTGGACTCCGACGACATCGTGACCGAGGCCGAGCGGATCGGGAGGGCGTTCGCGGACGGGCCGGCCGCAGCGCTGCGCGCAATCATCCGATGTGTCGATGCGGCACGCGACCTCCCGCTCGCCGCCGGGATGGAGGTCGAAGCCGACGCCGTACTCGACTTGTTCGAGACGGCCGACGCCATCGAGGGAATCTCGGCCTTCCTGGACAAACGAGCCCCCACCTTCTCAAAGCGACACCCTGATCAGTAGCGCGCACTGTGCCGCTGCCCGCGCGGAGGCGGGCAGCGGCTGGCGCTGTGATGGTCTCATCGCCCGGGGGAACGGGAGGTGATGACCTTCCACAGCACGACGCACCCACGACGTCCGATGCGCCGGAAGTGTCGCGGGTCAGCCCGAGAGTGGCCGCTGGGTTCCAACGAGCAGGTCATGGAACGCGACGTCTTTGTCGACCCGTGGTTCGCCCGGCAGACCGAGCACGCGTTCGCCGATGATGTTCCGTTGGATCTGGTCGGTCCCACCGCCGATCGAGATGAGGTACGAGGAGAGACCGATGTCGTGCATGCGCCCACCCAGGGGCGCATCGTCGCCCCACAGCGTGGCATCGGCGCCGCAGACGCGATACATCGTTTCGCGCAGGGTTCGCAGCAGATGGCTGGCGGCGAGTTTGCCGACCGAGACCTCCGGACCCGGCCGGCCGCCGCGCTCGACGGCGGCCTTGGACCTCAGGTCGGTGTATCGCGCGATCTCGAGCAGGGAATGGATCGTCGCGTACTCCTGGCGGATCAGCGGATCGTCCCCCCGGCCGTACTGCTCGACGAGGGCGCGTAGGAGTGCGCCGACCCCACCCGACGGGGTGGCCGTCATCGAGTCGGTGTCACGCACGAGATCGCCCACCCGTGCGCCGAGGTCGGGTTTCGTGATCGACATGCTGCTGCCGGAGCTGCCGAACGAACCGGCTCCGAGCATGGTGCGCTCGTTGGCGAGGGTCGTCAGGGCGACGCCCCACCCGGCACCGACGGCGTCGATCGTGTTCTCGACCGGCACGACGGCATCGGTCAAGAACACCTCGTTGAAGATCGCCCGACCTGTGATCTCTCGGATCGGGCGCACCTCGATGCCCCGCTGATCCATGTCGATCACGAAGTACGTCAAGCCCCGATGCTTGGGCACCGACGGGTCGGTACGAGCGATCAGGATCCCGTATCGGGCGATGTGCGCACCGGAGGTCCACACCTTCTGGCCGTTCACGATCCACTGGTCTCCGTCGCGGACGGCCCTCGTCTGCAACGACGCGAGATCCGAGCCGGACCCGGGCTCGCTGAACAGCTGGCACCAGACCTCGCCGTGCACGATCCCGGGCAAGAACCGATCCTGCTGCTCGGCCGTGCCGTGTGCGAGCAGGGTCGGGCCCGCCAGACTCGGCGCGATGCCTGCCGGCGGGCCGAGCGCCCCGACCGCCCGACGGGCGGCGTTGACGAGCGGGAGGTCATGGCGATCGAGGCCGAGCCCGTAGCGATCTGATGGCCACGTCGGGAATCCGTAGCCGGACTCGGCGAGCCGGTCCCACCACTCGCCCAAGGTGAGGTCGGGGTCCCAGTTCGCCTCGAACCATCCACGCGCCGCTGCAGCGATTCCGCTGGCGTCGTCGATGGGGACTGCATCGTCTTCGATCATGAGACATACTATTGCATATGTCTCGTCAATCGTGACGAGGTGGGCCCACCCCGCCTGGATTCTGGCGGACGCGACGGCCACCGGCATCTAGGCGAGGGCCACCTTGATCTTCTCGTCGATGGGCCGTCAATCTGCTCGACCACGGCAGTGCTCACATCGCCCCAAGCGGTTCATCCGCGGACGGAGCAATCTCGCGCGCGTGTCGATCGGACTGCTCACGCCGACGCGAGCGCACGAGCGACGTCGGACCATCGCGCGAGTGACCCTGGATCGCGGGACCAGTCCATCCCGGCGAAGTAGTGGACCACCCTGGTCGCGAGCTTGTCGTATCTGTTCATGATCGCCTCGGCAAGCTCGGACATTGGGGCGCTCACGACGAAGTTGTCGAGGAGTGCGTCGGGCACCTGCTCGGCCATGCCGGCGAGATCTCCGGCTCGCTGTCGTTCGCGGATTCGGTCGGTCGTGCCGGAGGCGCCGAGCTGCTCGAAGATGAAGGCGTAGTTGGGTGTCGAGCCGTAGAACGCCACCTGCATCCTCGCGAACTCGCGCCAGCGCTGCTCATCGTCGTCCTGAGGCACGATGAAGGCTGGGACGATCACCTCGAGCTCGTCCACAGGCCGTTGCGCCCTCCCTGCTCCGACAGCGAGGTTCGGGATCACAGTCTCGGCGAGGTACGTCGGGTGGTTGAGCGGATGCACATGCACGCCGTCGGCGACCTCTCCGGCCATCTGGAGCATCCACGGGTTGACCGCTGCAACGTCGATCGGCGGGTCGGAGACACCGATCGCGCCGGGAGACCACTGGGGCGGCAAGAGATCGAGGCGGTAGTAGTCGCCATGGAAGCTGAGCGGCTCTTCACCGCGTACAGTATAGGGGTCACCGCACGGGGGGTGGGGTTGAATGCCCTCAAGCCCTCCCACTTGAGCGGGTGACATTCCGTCCCGGCTCATCCCAGACGACCCGGAGCGACCCGGCTCATCCCACCCATCCCAGCTCATCCC
>NZZV01000017.1 GCA_002698945.1 Acidimicrobiaceae bacterium | reverse complement strand
TCGGCCGCCACGTCGGGGGACACGAGCGGGTAGCGGCGATTGGTCCGGATCCCGAGTCGGAGGATCCGGCTCGGCAGTCCGATCCGCTCCGCTTCGTCGTCGGTCTCGGCAGCGAGCGCACCGACGCCGAGGATCAGGTACGGCTCGTCGAGCACCGGTGAGGGTTCGAACTTGTCGAGGTAGAGCTGCGACGCCAGGTTCGTCTGGCCGGTGTCGAAGTGGTGCGCGTAGGCGAACGGCAGTCCGAGCATGCCCGCCAGCTGGGCGCTGTAGCCGGACGATCCGAGCAGGGCGACCGTGGGCGAGCTGGTGAGCACGGGTGTGGCCCGGAACGTCGTCCACATGCCATCGTCGCCACGCGGGTCGCCGAGCATCCCCATGACGTCGATCAGGTCGCGCGGGAAGCGCTCGACGCTCTCGTGAGGGTGACGCCCGAACGCCGCAGCGGTGCGCTGGTCGGTGCCGGGAGCACGGCCGATCCCGAGATCGATGCGACCCGGATACAGGGACTCCAAGAGGGCGAACTGTTCCGCGATCGCGAGCGGAGCGTGGTTGGGCAGCATGACGCCGCCCGACCCGACCCGGATCCGCTCGGTGTTCGCTGCCAGATGGGCCGCCAGCACCCCGGGCGTCGTCGACGCGACCGTTCCCATGTTGTGGTGTTCGGCGACCCAGCAGCGTCGGAAGCCCAGTTCGTCGGCATGGCGGGCGAGCCGGGTGGTGTGGTCGAGCGCGAGCGACGACGTGCCGCCGTCTCGCACCACGGACAGATCGAGCACGGAGAGGGGGATCACCGTGCCGACGGTATCGGCGCCGGCCGGTCAGCGGACGATCACGACCGGGCTATGGCTGTGGCTCGCGAGGTCGAGGCTCGTCGACCCGAGGATGAGGCCGGCGAAGCCGCCGCGGCCGCGCGTGCCGACGACGATCAGGTCGGCGTCGCGCGACTCCTCGATCAGCGCGAACTCCGGCGTGCCGTTCACGGGTCGGGCCGTCACGTTGACCGCCGCATCGACCGCAGCGGCCGCGATGACGCGTTCGATGACCGAGAGGGCATCGGCGTCGAGATCCTCGAAGTCCCCTCCGGCGTTCGAGAAGCGACCGGCCGCCACCATCGGAACGAACCAGGCGTGGACGACGTCGATCTGCGCCTCCGGCCACATGGACGCGGCGAACCGGAGTGCGCGAACCGATTCGTTGTCGCCTTCGTCGAGATCGTCGTCGTCGACGCCGACCACGACGAGCCGCGGTTCGGGTGCGTGATCGCCGCGGCACACCACGACGGGACGGTCGCTGTGGTGGATCACGTGGTTCGCCGTCGAGCCCAGCACCATCGACGCCTGGCCCGAGCCCTGATGACCGACGACGACCAGATCGGCCGATCGCTCGTCGGCGACATCGATGATCGCACGTCCGGCGTGGCCCTGAGCGATGACCGGCTGGATCCGGTCGTCGTCGAGCCGTTCGACGAGTTCCGTGAGCCCGGCGCTGACCACCTGCTCCATGTCGTCCACGGGCACCATCGCGAGCGTGTCCATGCCGACCATCGCCGGGAACTGCCAGGCGTGGACGGCGACGATCGTGTCGTTGCGGTATCCCGCAGCACGGGCCCACTCGAGTGCCCGACCGCCCTCGTCGGTCGCATCGACGCCCACCACGAATGTTCGACTTGTCATGCTCGTGATTCTCGCCGATGGTCGCGACCCGGCGTGCATCGCGGGGTTGGCAGGCTCGGACGCGGACCACGTACCGTGACGCCCATGTACGCATGGTCCGACGAACACCAGATGATCCGCACGGCGATGAAGGACTTCATCGCCAAGGAGATCATCCCGATTCGCGACGATCTCGAACACGGCGACTTGCCACCCTACGACGTCCTGCGCAAGCTCTACACGCAGTTCGGGATCGCCGACCAGGCGGAGGCCACGTTCCGCAAGCGCCTCGAGTTCGACCGGCAGGTCGAGGCCGGGGAGGTCGACCCCGCCGACCGGCCCAGCCGCCACAGCGGCGGTGACGCCGGGTTCTCGCTGATCCCGACCATCGAACTGTGCCGACAATGCCCCGGACTGGTCACCGCCCTCGGTGTGTCGACCGGACTCACGGCATCGGCGATCAACGGCAAGGGCACCATCGCGCAACGCGAGCGGTGGGTGCCCGACCTGCTCACGCTCCGCAAGATCGGCGCCTGGGCCATCACCGAACCGAACTCGGGCTCCGACGCGTTCGGTTCGATGCTCGCCACCGCACGACGCGACGGCGACGAGTACGTGCTGAACGGGAACAAGACCTTCATCACGAACGGGCCGTACGCCGACACGATCGTGTTCATCTGCAAGCTCGACGAGGGCAACGACCCGAAGGATCGGAAGGTGCTGAGCTTCGTCCTCGACACGGGCATGCCCGGCCTGACGCAGACACCGCCGTTGCGCAAGATGGGGATGCACTCGTCACCGACCGGCGAGTTGTTCCTCGACGACGTCCGGGTCGGCAGGGACCGGCTGATCGGCGAGGACGAGAACCCGGCGTCGGGCGGTGGTCGCTCCGGGGCCAAGGCGACGTTCCAGCAAGAGCGCGCCGGCGTCGCGGCGATGGCGCTCGGCATCATCGAGCAGTGTCTCGAGGTGTCGGTCTCGTACGCCAAGGAGCGGGTGCAGTTCGGGCAGCCGATCGGTGAGTTCCAGCTGATCCAGCAGAAGCTCGCCACGATGGAGGTCGCCCGTATGAACATCCAGAACCTGGTCTGGCGGACGATCGAGATGTCCAACGCCGGCGAGACGATGACGTTCGCGGAGGCGTCGGCGATGAAGCTCTACTCCGCCCAGCAGGCGACGGCGTGCGCACTGGAAGCCGTGCAGTTGCACGGCGGGAACGGGTACATGGCCGAGTACCACGTCGAGCAGCTGGCACGCGACGCGAAGGTGCTCCAGATCTACGCCGGCACCGACGAGATCCAGACCCGAGCGATCGCACGGGCGCTCCTCGCCGACTGAGCCGATCACAGATAGGGTGCGCGTATGGCGATCCACAAGGTCTGCGGTATCGAGACCGAGTACGGCATCGTCGTGCGTGGCGGCGACAACAACCCGGTCACGGCGTCGTCGCTGCTGATCAACGCCTACGTCAATGCGACGTCGAAGAAGGTCGGCTGGGACTTCGAGGACGAGACGCCCGCCAACGACGCGCGGGGCTTCAACCTGGACGCCGTCTTCGCGCCAGAGATCGAAACCACGCTGGTCAACGCGGTGCTCCCCAACGGCGCCCGCTACTACGTCGATCACGCCCACCCGGAGATCTCGATCCCCGAGGTCACGACCGCGCTCGAGGCCGTCACGTGGGATCGCGCCGCCGACGAGATCGTCCGCCGCTCGATGCGCCATGCCGATGCGCTGTTCGACGATGGCACCGAAGTCGTCGTGTACAAGAACAACTCCGACGGCAAGGGCAACAGCTACGGATGCCACGAGAACTACCTGATGGCCCGCGAGGTGCCGTTCGGTCGGATCGCGAGCCAGATCACGCCGCACTTCGTGACGCGTCAGGTGTTCACCGGGGCAGGCAAGGTCGGCTGCGAACAGCCCGGACGTGAACCGGGCGACGTCGCCTACCAGCTGAGCCAACGCGCCGACTTCTTCGAAGAGGAGATCGGTCTCGAGACCACACTGAAGCGACCGATCGTCAACACGCGCGACGAGCCGCATTGCGACCCACAGAAGTATCGACGGCTCCACGTGATCGCGGGCGACGCCAACATGAGCGAGCTCGCCACCTATCTCAAGGTCGGCACGACGGCGATCGTGCTCGCCATGATCGAAGACGACGAGATGGGTGACGACCTCCTCCTCGGCAACCCCGTACCGGCGATCCGCCAGGTCAGCCACGACCCCACGCTCACCCGCACGGTCATGCTCCGCGACGGTCGCCGTGCGACCGCCCTCGAAGTCCAGTTCGGGCTGCTGGAACGGGCCCAGAAGTACGCCCAGACGCACGGGCTCGACGCCGTTGGTGCCGAGGTGGGCGCCGACGTGATGGGCCGCTGGGAGGCGGTCCTCGCCGCGCTCGAATCCGATCCGGACTCCGTTGCCGATCAGGTCGATTGGGTCGCCAAGCGGCGTCTGGTGGAGGGTTTCCGAGAGCGACACGACCTGCCGGCCGACTCGCCGAAACTGAAGGCGATCGATCTCCAGTATCACGATCTGCGCGCCGATCGCGGCCTGGCGGGACGGGTCGGCCTCGCGACGATGGTCGAACCAGCTGCGGTCGAGTCGGCCATCACCGAACCCCCCACCACCACCCGGGCGTACTTCCGAGGTCGCTGCCTGCAGAAGTTCCCCGACGACATCGTCGCCGCCAACTGGGACTCGATGGTGTTCGACGTCGGACGCGACCCACTGCGCCGGGTCCCGATGATGGAGCCGCTACGCGGGACCGCCCATCATGTGGCTAAGTTGATCGACGAGAGCACCACCGCCGCCGAGCTGCTCGACCGGCTCGGCGCCTGACACGAGCGAGGCCATCCCCATGGCAGAACGCATCAACAAGCAGAAGACCACCAGCGACCGCACCGACGAGACCGTCGACGAGGCCGCGCCCGCCGTCAGCGAGTCGGGCGAGAAGCTCAAGGCCGACCTCGACGATCTGCTCGACGAGATCGACGAAGTGCTCGAGACCAACGCGGAGGACTTCGTGAAGTCGTACGTGCAGAAGGGCGGGCAGTAGTCCGTGTCGATGCCGTTCTTCGAGCCCGTCGACGATCCGGGCTCGAACTTCCCCGAGCTGCTGCGCCGGGTCGGCCTGGCGGGGCGTGCCGAACAGTCCGGACAGATCGACGTGCCGCACGCGACCACGTGCGTCGCGCTCCGGTTCGTCGACGGCGTCGTGCTGGCCGGCGACCGTCGGGCGACATCGGGCAACCTGATCTCGCATCGGGCGATGGAGAAGGTCGTCCAGGCCGACCGCTACAGCGGGGTCGCGATCGCCGGTGCCGCCGGACCGGCGATGGAGATGATCCGGCTGTTCCAGCTCCAGCTCGAGCATTACGAGAAGGTCGAAGGATCGCCCCTCAGCCTGGAGGGCAAGGCGAACCAGCTGTCGATGATGGTGCGCGGCAATCTGCCCGCCGCGATGCAGGGCATGGTCGTCGTCCCGCTGTTCGCCGGGTACGACCTGCGCCGTGAGGTCGGGCGCCTGTTCGCGTACGACGTCACCGGCGGTCGCTACGAAGAGCGCGAGTACGTCGCCACCGGCTCGGGCAGCCTGCACGCCAGCACCGTGATCAAGGTCGGCTTCCGGGCCGCGATGTCGCGCGACGACGCGATCGACCTGGCGGTGCGTTCGCTCTGGGAGGCTGCCGACGCCGATTCGGCCACCGGTGGTCCCGACGCGCTGCGGGGCATCTACCCGATCGTTGCGACCGTGACCGCCGACGGTTGGGCGCCGGTCGGCGACGACGACCTCGCGGCTCGCTTCCAGCGCATCGCGGACGAGGTCCTCGTGCGGTCGACACCACCGGCACCCGATCCGGCGATCGGAGGTGACGACGCATGAGCATGCCCTTTTACGTCGCCCCCGAACAGGTGATGAAAGATCGCGCCGACTACGCGCGCAAGGGCATCGCCCGAGGGCGAGCGTTGGTGGCGATCCGGTACACCGACGGGATCGCGATCATCGCCGAGAACCCCTCCGAGACCCTGCGGAAGGTGAGCGAGATCTACGACCGCATCGCCTTCGCCGGTGTCGGCAAGTACAACGAGTTCGACCAGCTGCGCGTCGCCGGCATCCGAGCCGCCGACCTGAAGGGGTTCCAGTACTCCCGTGACGACGTCGACGCCCGTACGTTGGCGAACCAGTACGCCCAGATCCTGGGCACGGTCTTCACCCACGAGATGAAGCCGATGGAGGTCGAGATCCTCGTCGCCGAGGTCGGCCTCGAACCCGCCGGGGACCAGATGTTCCACATCCTCTACGACGGCACGGTCATGGACCAGCGCAACACCGCCGTGTTGGGCGGCGACGCCGAGGCGATCTCCGGCCGACTCGACGACTCGTTCACCGACGGACTCGACCTCGCGAACGCGGTACGAATCGGCGTCGCCGCGCTGGCCGGCCCCGATCGTGACATCGACACCGCCGAACTCGAGGTCGCCCAGTTGTCGCGTGGCAACGGCCGACGATGCTTCCACCGGCTCTCCGAGGGTGACGTCGTCGACGCGCTCGGCCGCTGACCGGCCGTTCCTCGGTGGGCCGCGCTCACGGGCGCCCCGCTGGCTCCGTGGGCTGATCGCCCTGGCCGCGCTCGCCGCCGGTCTCTTCAGCGTCGCGCTCCTGCTGTCCGACCGGGCGCCCGGGGTCCTGCGCACCGTGCTCGGTCCGAGGATCGAGACGCTGTGGGAACGGATCGACCTCGCCGGACGGCCCGCCGAGCTCGCCGGTGAGGCGGCCTCGCAACCCGACCTCGTCGTCCACGTGGCGATCTGGGCGGTCGTGTCGATGCTCGCCGTCCTGACGGTGTGGTCGTGGCGCGCTACTCCCGTCATCGTCGTCGCGACCGTCGCTGCGTCGTTCGCGATCGAGCTCGCCCAAGGCGTGTGGAGCGACACCCGTGCGGTCCAACGATCCGACATGGGGGCCAACCTGCTCGGTGTGTGCGTCGGCGCGGCGGCTGCGGTGCTCGTCATGGCGGTGTGGGCCACGGTCGGATCGCGGAGATCTAATGTGGGACCGTGACGGCCATCGACCTGAACTCCGATCTGGGTGAGTCATTCGGCGTCTGGCGACTCGGCGACGACGAGGCGATGCTCGACCTCGTCACGAGTGCCAACGTGGCCTGCGGCTTCCATGCCGGCGACCCGTCGACGCTGCGTCGTGTGTGCCGGGCCGCCGCCGACCGCTCGGTGTCGATCGGGGCCCAGGTGTCGTACCCCGATCTCCACGGATTCGGCCGGCGGTTCATCGACATCGACCCGTCCGACCTCCGCGACGCGGTGCTCTACCAACTCGGCGCGCTCGACGGATTCGCCCAGGTCGCGGGAACCGGCATCACCTACGTGAAGCCCCACGGCGCGCTGTATCACGCGTGCGTGTCGCACCCTGAGCAGGCCGAGGCGGTCGTCGAGGCCGCCCACGAGTACGACCCGTCGATGGCCGTGCTCGGAGCGCCCGGTTCGCCCCTGCTGGCCGTCGCTGATGCGCTCGGTATGGAGCCGGTCTCCGAGGCGTTCGCGGACCGGGCGTATCGCGCTGACGGCACGCTCGTGCCGCGGAGCGAACCAGGGTCCGTCATCAGCGACCCGGAGCAGGTCGCCCGCCGAGCGGTCTCGATCGCGACGGAGCATCGGGTGACGGCGATCGACGGGACAGTGGTGGAGGTCCACGCCCGCTCGATCTGTCTCCACGGCGACACGCCCGGTGCCGTTTCGTTGGCCCAGGCCGTCCGCGCCGGCCTCGAAATGGCCGAGGTCGGCATCCACCCCTTCACACTCTGATGCGGGTGCTGCCGATGGGTCCGACCGCGGTGCTGGTCGAGGACCTCGGGGCTGCTCCGGCCGCGGTCGCACGGGCCGTGAACGGGCTCGCACTGCCCGGCGTGGTCGATCTCGTCCCGGCTGCCGAGACCCTCCTCGTGTCCGTGTCGTCGGCGGCATCGCTCAACCAGGTTCTGGATGCCTTGCATCAACTCGGTGACCTCGACGTCGAGTCCGGCATCGGTCGTCGGGTCGACATCGACGTGGTGTACGACGGCGACGATCTGGAGGAGATCGCCGCCCGCACGAGGATGAGCACCGACGAGGTGGTCGCCCGGCACAGCGATGCCACGTTCACCGTGGCGTTCTGTGGCTTCGCGCCGGGGTTCGCCTACCTCGACGGGCTGCCGACCGAACTCCATGTCCCGCGCCGACAGACGCCCCGAACGCGGGTGCCGGCCGGTTCGGTGGCGATCGCCGCCGGCTTCAGCGCCGTGTATCCATCGGCGTCGCCGGGTGGGTGGCACCTGCTCGGCCGATCGGACATCACGCTGTTCGACGTCGACCGCGATCCGCCGGCGTTGCTCGTGCCCGGGACGCAGGTGAGGTTCGTGCCCGTATGAGCATCGAGGTCGTCGACGCCGGCGTGCTGGCGACGGTGCAGGATCGCGGCCGCCCGGGCTGGGCGGCGATCGGCGTGCCCCACAGTGGCGCTGTCGACGCCGGTCTCGCCGCCGTGGTGAATCGTCTCGTCGGGAATCCGGACGGTGCCGCACTGATCGAGACGGTCGGCGGCCTGACCGTTCGAGCCCTCGAGCCCGTCACGGTCGCGAGCGACGTCGAACCGGTGGCGCGCAGCGTGCACGTGGGCGACGTCGTACGCGTGCTGGGCGGCGGGCGACAGTGGCACTACCTGGCGGTTCGCGGCGGCATCGCCGTCGATCCAGTGCTCGGGTCGTGCTCGACCGACACGCTGAGCGGGCTGGGCCCGGCGCCGCTACGAGCGGGGGACCGATTCGCGGTCGGACCCGAGCCGGAGAGTCCACCCCACGGTGAGACGGTGCCGGTCCGAACGGCCGACCGACGCGTCCGGCTCCTGCCGGGGCCACGTCTCGATTGGTTCGCGCCGGGCACGCTCGACGTCATGGGCGCGGCGGAGTGGAGGGTGATGTCGTCGAGCCGGGTCGGGGTCCGGCTGGCGGGCCGGACGCTCGCCCGAGCCGTGCCGGACGAGTTGCCGAGCGAGGGGCTGGTGCGCGGCGCGATCCAGGTTCCCCATGACGGCGACCCGATCATGATGCTCGCCGACCATCCCACGACGGGCGGCTACCCGGTCGTCGCCGTGGTCCATCCCGACGACGTTGCCGTCGTCGCCCAAGCCCCCGCCGGCACGACCGTCCGGTTCACCGCCAGCCCCTGACCGACTCCCGGTGGCAGGTTCTCGGCGGGGGTGGTTGCGCTTTCCGCAACGGTCGCCACCGAGAACGGGGGATCGGGCGCCCAACGTTCTCGGGGGATCGACGTGCGGTCTGCGCAACGGTCGCCACCGAGAACTGCCTCCGTTCGGGCCGATGCGTGTTCTCGGGGGATCGACGTGCGAGTTGCGCAACCACGTTCACCGAGAACCCCTGCAGCTCCCGGGGTGTGGTGGACGGACGGGGTCGGGCGGACCCTGTTACGGTGCGGTCATGGAGCGCCGGATCTTCGGACTCGAGAGCGAGTACGGCGTCACGTGCACGCTCCGTGGGCAGCGTCGGTTGAGTCCCGACGAGGTCGCTCGCTATCTCTTCCGGCGGGTCGTGTCGTGGGGGCGGTCGTCGAACGTGTTCCTGCAGAACGGGGCCCGGCTCTACCTCGACGTCGGGTCGCATCCCGAGTACGCGACGCCGGAGTGCGACTCGCTGTACGACCTGGTCGTCCACGACAAGGCGGGGGAGCGGATCCTCGAGTCGCTCGTCGAGTCGGCCGAACAACGGCTCGAAGAGGAGTCGATCCGGGGCACGATCTACCTCTTCAAGAACAACACCGATTCCGCCGGCAACAGCTACGGCTGCCACGAGAACTATCTCACCCGTCGCAGCGACGATGTCGCCCATTACGCCGAAGTCCTGATCCCGTTCTTCGTCAGCCGTCAGATCTATGCGGGTGCGGGCAAGGTGCTCCAGACCGCCCGGGGCGCGACGTTCTCGATCGCCCAACGCGCCGAGCACATCTGGGAGGGGGTCAGCTCGGCGACCACCCGGAGCCGGCCGATCATCAACACCCGCGACGAGCCCCACGCCGACGCCGAGCAGTATCGCCGGCTGCACGTGATCGTCGGCGATTCGAACATGAGCGAGTACGCCACCTTCCTCAAGGTCGGCGCGGCGGCGTGCATGTTGCGCATGCTCGAAGACCAGAACGTGGTGCTTCGCGACATGACGCTCGAGAACCCGATCAGGGCGATCCGCGAGATCAGCCACGACATCACGTGTCGGCGAACGGTTCGGCTGGCGAACGGCCGCGAGGTGAGTGCGCTCGACATCCAGCGCGAATACCTCGACCGGGCATTGCGGTACGCCGACAGTCAGGGCTTCCCGCCCCTCGAACAGCGGGCGCTCGAAATGTGGGAACACTGCGTCACCCAGCTCGAGAACGATCCGCTCAAACTCGATCGTGAGGTCGACTGGGTGATCAAGTACAAGCTGCTCGAGGCGTTCCGCGAGCGGCACGACCTCCCGCTCGGCCACGCCCGGGTGCAGTTGCTCGATCTCCAGTACCACGACGTCACCCGGAGTCGGAGTCCGTTCACCAAGCTGCAGGATCGTGGCCTGGTCGAGCGCGTCTGCACCGACGAGGACATCGAGACGGCGATCGATACGCCGCCCCAGACGACCCGAGCCCGTCTCCGCGGTGAGTTCGTGAAGCGGGCCAAGGAGCGTCGTCGCGACTACACGGTCGATTGGGTCCACCTCAAGCTGAACGATCAGGCCCAGCGCACGGTGTTGTGCAAAGACCCGTTCAAGAGTCGGGACGAACGGGTCGAAAAGCTGATCGAATCATTGTGAACCGCCGAGCACCGTCGTGGTGTCCGGTCCGATACCGTTGCTGACGCTGTGACCGAGACCTACGACGCCGAGCGGGCCGACTCCGACGATGCGGAGCCGGACACGACGCCTGCCGCACCCAGCGGTGAGGACGAGCCGAGCGGGCTGTCGTCGGGCGCACGCGCGTTCTTCGACTGGGTCGTCGTGGTGGGTGTGGCGCTCCTGGTGGCGGTCCTCGTGCGGACGTTCCTGCTGGCCCACTTCGTCGTCGACGGACAGTCGATGTACTCGACGCTTGCCCCGGGCGACCGGGTGTTCGTCAACAAGATGTCGTACCAGCTGCACGAGCCCGGTCGCGGCGACGTCGTCGTCCTCCACGAGATCAGCGGTGCGATCGAGCGCGACCTGATCAAGCGGGTGATCGCGCTCCCGGGCGAAGAGATCCGGATGGAGAACTGCGTCGTCTGGGTCGACACCGATCCGGCCGACGAGCTGCCTGCCCAACGCCTGGACGAGCCCTACCTCGACCCGACGGTGGTCACGCCCGGCAACTGCGGTTCCGCGATCGAGCCGACGGTCATCCCCGACGACGCCGTGTACGTCATGGGCGACAACCGGCCCGGGTCCCACGACAGCCGTGCCCTCGGCCCGGTGTCGTACGACGACCTGGTCGGGCGGGCGTTCGTGGTGTTCTGGCCGCGCGCCGACTGGCAGTGGCTCTGACGCACTGATGCACTGATGCGCTGAAGCGTCGGTGGAACGTCGATCGCGGTCGGTCAGATCAGGCGAGCGGCGGCATCCGACATCCGGTCGACGTGGTCGCTGTACACCCCGTCGAGACCCATCCGGAGTGCGTTGTCGAGTTCGTGGTCGTGCTGGAGATCCCACGAGAACGCCGCGCGGTCGAACCGGTGGAACAAGGTGACGAGCCCGCCGGTCCAGTCGGGGCCGCGCATGTTGATCGCATCGATGCCACCATCGGCGAGCAGCGCCGCGTGACGCTCCGGGCCGCCGTCGAGGCGGTGCAGGCGGGTCGAGTCGACCAGCTTGACGTCGGGGTCGAGCGGGCGCAGGGCGAGCAGTCGTGACACCTCCCAGTGGCACAACCAGACCCGACCGATCATGTCGGGGTGGTGGAGCCGGATCGACTCGATCACCACCGGACCGGCATGGTCGTCCTTGAGATCGAGCGACAGTTCGTACTCGGTGCCGCAGCGATCGAACAGCTCGAGCAAGGTCGGGATGTGGTCGGGCAGCTCGCTGCGCTTCAGCTCGCCGATCGGTCGCTTGCGGAGCCACCCCGACTTGATCTCGCCGTCGTGATCGAGGACGGGGACCCCGTCGGCGGTCACCCAGACATCGCTCTCGAGCCCGGTGGCGCCGAGGCGAAGGCCGAGTTCGAACGCCTCGAGGGTGTTCTCGGGGGCGTGTGCGCGAGCGCCTCGGTGAGCGAACAGGATCTGGCGGGGGAGCAGGGACGGGAGACGTTGCTGCACGAGATCGACAGTCTGCCAGGAGCGGTGCCCGCCGTGCCACGTCCGTAGACTCCCCAACGTGTTCAACTTCCAGGGCAGCGAGATCATCATCATCTTGCTGCTGGCGCTCGTCGTCCTCGGGCCCGAGAAGCTGCCCGAGGCGATGCGCAAGGCCGGTCAGATGTACGGCGAGTTGAAGAAGATGTCGTCGAGCTTCCAATCGGAGTTCAAGGCCGTGCTCGACGAACCGGTCCGTGAGATGCAGCAGACCGCCGACCTCCTGCGCGACTCGGCCGACTTCACGAAGCTCCAGAACGGAGAGCGGTCGGAGAAGCCGAAGTCGGCAGAGATGACCGATGCCGGCGCGATGAACCTGGCGCCCGCCGACCCCGACGCGGTCCCCGTCGACGAGCTCCCGTTCTCCCCGAGGGGCGACTCGGGTGCGCCGATCGGCTCCGACGCATTCGGTGACCTCCCCATGCCGCGCACGGCAACCGACGGAGCCTCGGACGACGACACGGGCACTGACGACACTGACACCGGCACTGACGACACTGCGTCCGGGGCGGCCTGACGGTGGTCTCGCTCAAGCGGGGCGATCGGCGCGCCTCGGACAATCCCGACGGGCAGATGACCCTCGTCGAGCACCTGGCCGAGCTCCGGATGCGCGTCATCCGCGCCGGCCTCGCCGTGCTCATCGGCGTCGTCGTGGT
>NZZV01000016.1 GCA_002698945.1 Acidimicrobiaceae bacterium | reverse complement strand
ATGTCGCACCGTTCGGGCGAAACCGAGGACGCCACGATCGCCGACCTCGCCGTCGCGACCAACTGCGGCCAGATCAAGACCGGCGCGCCCGCACGCTCCGACCGGGTCGCCAAGTACAACCAGCTCCTGCGCATCGAGGCCGAACTCGGCGACACGGCGGAGTTCCGCGGTCGCGCCGCGCTCGCGCCGCGCTGACATCGACCCCGCCGGATTCCGTCCGACGATCGCGTCGTGACGGTCGTTTCGGCGCGGTGCCACGGATTCGGTCGCTGCGACTGACAGACTCTCCACGTGTCCGATCGACGAACGACGCTCGACAAGCCGGCGCGCCCGGCCGCCGACGCCGGTCGGTCGCGCCTCGGCGACGTCACACGACCGGTCGTGCGCGATCGGCGGGTGCTGATCGGCCCCAAGAGCAGCACCGTGCTCCTGGCAGTGGTCGCGATCGGCATCGCCGCGGCGCTCGCGTATGCGCTGTTCGGTATCCCGTTCCGAACCCTGTTCGACCAGGACGAACGGATCGCCGAACGGAGCGAACAGGTCGACGAACTCGAGGCGGTCGTCGCCGATCTGCGGACCGAAGTCGACCGGTTGCACACTGAGGACGGCATCCGCGAGGCGGCACGCGAGGAGCTCGGCTACGTCGAAGCCGGTGAGATCCGCGAGTCGGTGCTCGGTTATCCCGACGTGCCGACCGACCTCCCCGACGGCTGGCCGTACAGCGTCGTCACCGAGATCACGAGCCTGCGGCGCGGCGGGTTGCCGGCGCCGGCGATCGCGACCGAAACCCCGCCGACGGTCGTCACCAGCACGGCCCCGCCCGCGGGCGGCTAGCCGCATGCACCACGGCACCGCCGGCGATCCACCGGTCGACGCCGGACGATGGATCGATCGCGGTGACACGGTCATCTACGACTCTGAGTGGGTGCGCCTGGTCACCACCGACGTCGAACTCCCCGACGGCACACGCATCGACCACCACGTCGTGCGCCTCCCGCGACCCGCCGCCGGGACGATCATGGTGCACGACCGCTCCGTGCTTCTGCTGTGGCGTCATCGGTTCGTCACCGACACGTGGGGTTGGGAGCTGCCCGCCGGCGCCGTCGACGACGGTGAGTCCCCGCTGGAGGCCGCCCGCCGCGAAGCGGTCGAGGAGTCGGGCTGGGCGCCCCGCACGCTGGAGCAGATCTGCTCGTTCCACCCAGCGAACGGCATGCTCGACCAAACGTTCCAGATCTTCGTCAGTCACGACGCCGAGCATGTCGGCGACCCCACCGACACCAACGAGGCGGCTCGCGTCGAGTGGCTGCCGATCGACGAGGTTCGCCGGCGCTTCCTCGACGGCGACATCACCGACGGCCTCAGCTTCGGCGGCTTGGGCTACGCGTTCGCCGCCGGAATCCTCTGACCGCGCCGCGACGTCGTTCGGGTCCTGCCGAGCGGGGCCGATTAGCGTGGACCGTCGATGACGACCACGATCGGACGGCTGCGCCTTGCCATCGGCATGGTCACGACCGTCTTCGTGATCGGCACGATCGGCTACGTCGTGCTCGGCCTCGCGTTGATCGACGCGATGTACATGACGATCACCACGATCACCACCGTCGGATACCGCGAGATCACCGGCCCCGACGTGAGCACACCCGAGAAGATCTTCACGATGGCCCTGATCGTTGTCGGCGTCAGCACGGTGCTGTACACCTTCACCCTGACGATCCAATCCGTGGTCGAAGGTCAGCTCCGCGAGTTCGTCGGGAGGAGACGGATGGACAAGAAGATCTCCCAGATGGAAGGCCACGTCATCGTGTGCGGCTGGGGCCGTGTCGGCAAAGCGGTCGCCACCGATCTGCACCACGCCGGCCGAGAGGTGGTCGTCGTCGACGTCGACGAGCACCGCCTCCGTGGCATCGCGCTCCCGACCGTCGCCGGCGACGCCACCGAGGACGGGGTGCTGCGCGCCGCCGGCATCGAGCGGGCGTTCGCGCTGATCGCAGCGCTCGAGGGCGACGCCGAGAACCTGTTCGTCACCCTGTCGAGTCGCGCGGTCCGCAACGACCTGTTCATCGTGGCGCGTGCCAGACAGGAGGAGAGCATCTCGAAGCTCGAACGGGCCGGTGCCGATCGTGTCGTCAACCCGCAGGAGCTCGGTGCTGCACGTATGGCCTCCTTCGTCGTCCAGCCCAACGTCGCCGAGTTCGTCGACGTGACGATGCACGAGCGGTCGATGGACTTCCGGATGCAGGAACTGGAGATCGCCGAGCACTCGACGCTGGCCGGGACGACGTTGCGCAACGCGAATCTGCGCCAACGCGCCGGCGTCCTCGTGCTCGCGTTGCGTGGCGACGACGGGACGTTCAACACCAACCCCGATCCCGATACGGTGCTGCACGCCCACAATGTGATCATCGCCGTCGGCACGGCCGACGCCCTGCGGCGCCTCGACGAGGTCGGCACATGAGTCAGGACACGAGACGACCCATGTGCCGACGGATGGTCGGCCGCCGCTCGATCCCGGAGACACCCTGATGCCCCGCACCCACGTCCTCCTCGACCTCGACGGAACCCTGTCCCATTCCGAGCCGGGCATCCTCCGTTCGCTGCAGTGGGCGTGCGAACAGGAAGGCTTCCCGATCCCGTCCGAAGACGAGGTCCGCTCGGTGATCGGGCCACCGTTCGAGGTCGGGCTGCCGTCGATCGGCATCCCCGACGACGCACTCGAGCGGGTGATCAACACGTACCGACGCCGCTACGAGGCCAAGGGCGCGTTCGAGAACACCCTGTACGACGGCGTCCTCGAGATGCTCGACTCGATGGCGTTGCAGGGCCTGTCGCTGTCGGTGGCCACCGCCAAACCCGAGAAGACCGCGCACCCGATCCTCGACTACTTCGAGATCAGCCACCGATTCGACGTGCGAGCAGGAGCGACGATGACGTCCGAACGCCGCACGAAGGCCCAGGTCATCGCATACGCGCTCCAGGAACTCGGGATCTACGGGCATCCCGAACTCGAGCAGATGGTGATCATGGTCGGCGACCGCGACCACGACGTGATCGGCGCCATGCACCACGGCATCCCCTGCATCGGGGTGACGTGGGGCTACGGGTCGATCGAGGAGTTGCTCGGGGCCGGTGCGGTCGCGTTGGCCGAGACGCCCGCCGAAGTTGCAGAGCTGGTCGCCCAGCCGTACCGTTTGCGGAGCTCATGACGCACCCCCTCGACGCCTCCCCTCTCGAACAGCCGGCCACGACTGCGGCGGCACCGACGCACCGTCCGTCGACCGCCGACCGCTTCATGCGTCGGCTGCTCCGCCTGCCCGTCGACGGACCGAAGGCGACTGCCGCCGAAGCCCAGAAGGCGTTCCAGACGTCGATCCTGGTCGCGACGGTCCGGTGCCTGCTCATGTACATCTTCTTCCCGTTCGTCCTGCCGGCGATCGGCGTCGCCAGCGGTGTCGGGCCGTGGATCGGTCTCACGATCTCGATCGTGGCGATCGTGGCGATCGTCATGAGCATCCGCAGGTTCTGGCGTGCCGACCACTCGAAGCGGTGGCACTACACGGTGCTCGGCACCGCGGTGATGGGGTTCATGGTGTTCGAGATCGTGCGCGATCTCACCGAGATCGTCTCCTGACCGCGACCGTCGGCTCAGTCGTCGAAGGCGAGGAAGCTGGTGCCCGTTGCCCGCTGACTCGCGTTGCCGCCGTCGCCCGACGAGCACGCCTTCCAGAAGGCCCGGTAGCTCGGGTACTCGAGTTCAGGGGTGATCCACCCGGTTGCGACCAGCTCGTCGTGGAGCCGGGGCAGGTTCGTCCACGGCACTCCCATGTCGGCGTGGTGGGCGAGGTGCCAACCGGTGTGGTACGGCACCATCCAATACCGAGCGAGTAGCGACTGCCGAATGACGTGGGTGGTCTCGCGTCGGTCGCGTGAGCGTTGCATGCCACCGTGCTCGGCGATCGCCCGCAACCGGTTCGAGAACTTCCAGAGTGTCGACCACGACAGGATCCAGACCACGTACGCCCAGGGACGCTGGAACGCGACCGCCAACCCGAGCAGACCGGCGTGCAGGCCGAGGATGATGATCGCCTCGCGTTTGCCGTGGCGAGCGGCAGAGAACAACACGCGCAGGTTCTTGTATGCGCTGACACCGGTCAGGTCTCGTCGCAGCTTTCGGTGCCACGAATCCTTGGCGATCGGATAGCCGGCGTACAGCGACAGGTCGGGCTCGTCGGGCCCCATCTCGTCGCGATGGTGGGCAAAGTGTGCCCGGCGGTACGCGAGCATCGCCGTGTACGAGGAATACGACAGGAACCGGCCGACGAGGTCGTTCAGTCGACGGTTGCTGAACAGCAGGCGGTGCGCGGCCTCGTGACCGAGGATGTTCAGGCACACATGACCCCGAGCCATCAAGAAGAAGGCGATGACGTAGGCCCACCACGTGTTGACGACCGCAGCGGCGATGACGACGCCGTACGACTGGAGCAGCGTCGACACGACCGCGATCGCGTTGCGGACGTTCGGGATCCGGCGCAACTCGTCGCGGAGTTCGCGGATCGGCATCCCACGGGCGTTGAACCGTTCGTTCGGCAACACGTCGGGCAGCGAATCGGCAGGTGGCACCATCGTCGCTGCAACGGTCGCTGCAACGTGCCGGACTCCCGACGGATTCGCGGGTGGGTTCGCAGTGGCGCTCATGGCCGTATGTTACACTTTTCGATCGTGGTGAGCAACGGTGAGTGACATCGGTGAGTGACATCGACCGGTTCGCCGGCGCGATGCGCCCGCTCAACGCTCGTTCGATCGCGCTGTCGACGCTGCTCGGCACGCACCCGCCCTCACTCCCGGCCAGCTCGCTCGTCGCACTCGCCGAGCTGTTCGGCATCAACGGTGGCACGATGCGGACCGCCCTCTCGCGGCTCGTCGCGGCGGGCGACGTCGAGCTGGCCGACGGGCGCTACACCCTGTCCGCTCGGCTGCGCGCCCGCCAGGAGGCCCAGGACTCCGGACGACGGACCACCACCAGCGCCTGGGACGGGCGCTGGCACACGGCCGTCGCCACCGTGGAACACCGAGATCTCGCCGATCGTCGACACGTGCGCGGCCTGATGGCGAACAGCCGGTTCGGGGAGCTGCGCCCGACCGTCTGGATGCGACCGTCCAACCTGGCGCCGCCCGCGCTCGACGACGACTGGGTCGTCGTCACCGGCACCGCGAGCGGCGCCGCACCCGCGGTGCTGGTCGATCGGCTGTGGTCGACCGACGACCTGGCGGCACGGGCGACCGAACTCGGTCGGCGCCTCCACGAGGTTGACGCCCGCCTCGATCCACACGACCCGCGCAGCATCCCGACAGCGTTCACGCTCGCCGCCGAGATCCTCCGCTTCCTGCGCAGCGATCCGCTCCTGCCGGGTGAACTCACACCCGCCGATTGGCCGGTCGACGATCTCCGGGCCGCCTACGAGGGGTTCGAACACCGCCTGCAGGCGATGCTGGCGCCCTTCCTGAAGGCCAGCGCGTCCGGCGCATGAACCCCGGGGCACGGCCGGGCACGGCGGTAACTCGGCGATATTCCATGTGCACGCCCGGCGTGACGTACAGTGTCCGACAATGTATTCGGGGAGGACCATTCTCAAGGGCCTGCTGGCGCTCGTGACCGCAGCGCTCACGCTCCTCGGCGTCGCATCACCCACACAGGCCCAAGACTCCGGACCCGTCATCTTCGGCTCGCTCGACTACGAGGACACCGAGCTCGAGGAGGACGTCCCGGTCGTCGGCGTCGTGATCACGGTGAGCGGAGCCGACGGGTTCGAAGCGACCAGCGCGACCGACGACGCGGGCGAGTTCAGTGTCGAGGTACCCGGTGACGGCGCCTACATCGTCGAACTCGACGCCTCGACGCTGCCGGAGGGCGTCAGCCTGCGCAACGCCGACAACAACCCGCTCGAGACCGAGGTGAACGACGGCCGCGACCGGCGGGTGCTGTTCCCGCTCACGCTCGGCGAGGGTGGTGGCGATGACGAAGGGGGCAGCTTCAGCGGCCGTCGCGTCGCGCAGCTCACCGCCGAAGGGCTCAAGCAGGGTCTCTACCTGGCGATGGCGGCGATCGGCCTGTCGTTGATCTTCGGGACGACCGGCCTCGTCAACTTCGCCCACGCCGAACTCGTGACGTGGGGCATGTTGACGACCTACTTCTTCAACTTCTACGGGTTGGCGGGCGTGATCGGCTTCCTCGCCCCGCTCCCACCACCGTTCGGTGGCGGGGTCAACCTCGTTCCCGCTGCGGTCCTCGGCATGGCGTGTGGCGGGCTGCTCGGCTGGCTGATCAACCGCACGATGTTCCGACCCGCTCGCCGTGCCGGGGTCAGCCTCATCGCCCAGATGGTGATGACCATCGGCCTGTCGATCCTGCTGCGCTACTTCATGCTCTACATCTTCCGGGGCGGCCCTCGTTCGTTCGGCGACTTCGCCGCCCAGCGAGCCAAGTCGATCGGTCCGATCGAACTGACCACCAAGGACATGGTGGCGATGGGGTTGTCGATCGTCATCCTGGTCGGCGTCGGGCTCTACCTGCAGCTGACCCGCATGGGCAAGGCGATGCGGGCCGTGTCCGACAACCGAGAGCTCGCCGAATCGACCGGCATCGACGTCGAACGAGTCATCAGCCAGGTCTGGATCTGGGGAGCGGCACTCGCCGCACTGTCCGGCGTGTTCTTCGGACTCGACCAGGTCAAGTGGGACTTCGGTTTCCGAATCCTGCTGCTCGTCTTCGCCGCCGTGGTGCTCGGCGGCCTGGGTTCCGCCTACGGCGCCCTGCTCGGATCGATCATCGTCGGTCTCGTGATCAACCTGTCCACACTGTTCATCGACGCCGAGGTCAAGAACATGGTCGCGTTGATCATCCTCGCCGTGGCCCTCATGGTCCGGCCACAGGGCCTGCTCGGTCGAGCGGAGAGGATCGGATAGCCGATGGATTGGGGATTCATTCTCGAACGCACCTTCTCGACGCTGTTCGGCGTCGAGGTCATGGTGTTCGCCCTCGCCGCAGTCGGACTCAACGTCCACTTCGGCTACACGGGCCTGCTCAACTTCGGACAAGTCGGTTTCATGGCCGCCGGCGCGTACGGCCTCGGCGTGACGATCCACTACTTCGAGTGGAACTTCATGATCGGCGTCGTCTTCGGCGTGGTCTACTCGCTGATCCTCGCCGCGATCCTCGGCTTGCCGACCCTGCGACTCCGCGGCGACTACTTGGCCATCGTCACCATCGCAGCGTCCGAGTCGATCCGCCTGTTCGTGCGGTGGCGCAAGATGAAGGAGTTCACCGGCGCATCCGAGGGACTGGGCGAGTTCGCCGATCCGTTCTACGAGACGGCGCTCAACCCGTTCGACGTCGGTGTTCGTTACGACTTCGGACCGTTCAGCTATCTCGGGCGCGACCTGTGGGTCCTGACCGTCGGCTGGATCATCCTGATTCTCACGGTGCTGTTCGTGAAACGCCTGATGTCGTCGCCGTGGGGTCGCGCGCTCAAAGCGATCCGCGAAGACGAGGATGCGGCCCGGGCACTCGGCAAGAACGCCTACTGGTTCAAGCTGCAGTCCCTCATGCTCGGTGGCGTGATCGGCGGCATGGCGGGCATGTTGCAGGTGATCCAGAAGGGTTCGATCCAGGCGGACACGTTCAACCCGGTCATCACGTTCACCATCTGGGCCATCCTGATCCTCGGCGGTCCCGGCCGGACCTGGTCACCCGTCATCGGTTCGATGATCTACTGGACCCTGATCGCGTTCCTCGAAACGACGTTGCGACAGCTGCCCGAAGGCACCTCGAACACGTTGGAGGACACCATCAAGCTCAGCGACTTCAACATCAGCCAGGTGCGCTTCATCATGGTCGGCGTCGGGCTGATCCTGCTGGCCCGCTACCGTCCACAGGGCATCTTCGGATCCCGAGAGGAGATGGCGCTCGATGACCGGTGAACCACGCCCCGAGATCGTGTTCGGCTCGACCGCCGGCGGCGGCGGCGCCGCGGGAGCGATCCACGATCACGACAACCCGGTGGCCGGCGTCTTCGATGACGTCGAGGCCATCCCGGGTTCGAAGAAGCCCGATCCCATCCTGATCGCCGATCACGTGACCAAGACCTTCGGCGGTCTCACGGCCGTCGACGTGGAGCACCTCGAGATCCAGCGTGGCGCCATCACAGCGCTGATCGGACCGAACGGTGCCGGCAAGACGACCTTCTTCAACCTGCTGACCGGATTCGACAAGCCCAACACGGGCCACGTCGTGCTCGACGGCTCGTCGATCGACGGCGTGCCGCCCCACAAGCTGGCCAACAAGGGCATGGTGCGGACGTTCCAGCTCACCAAGGCGCTGTCGCGCATGACGGTGATCGACAACATGAAGTTGGGTGCCGTCAACCAGACGGGCGAACACTTCTGGCGAGCGCTCTTGCCGGTCTGGAAACGCCAGGAGGAAGAGGTCGAAGCGCGCGGCGACAAGCTGCTCGACCGGTTCAACCTGACCCACATGCGCGACGAGTTCGCCGGCACCATGTCCGGCGGGCAGCGCAAGCTGGTCGAGATGGCCCGGGCGCTCATGACCGACCCGAAGCTGGTGATGCTCGACGAGCCGATGGCGGGCGTCAACCCGGCGCTCACCCAGTCGCTGCTCGGTCACGTCAAAGGGCTGCGTGCCGAGGGACGCACCGTGATCTTCGTCGAACACGACATGGACGTCGTGCACGACATCTCCGACTGGGTCGTCGTGATGGCCGAGGGCCAGATCATCGCCGAGGGAACACCCGACGACATCGCCGCGAACCCCGACGTGATCGACGCCTACCTCGGTTCGAGCCACGACGCCGACTTCGAGAGTTGGGACGACGGTCCGGCACCGGTCGAACTCCCGACCGACTCGACCGACGCAGCACCGAACGACGCAGCATCGACCGACGCAGCATCGCCCGACGACGAGGGATCCGCATGAGCGACGAGTTCTTGATCCACGTCGACAACATCCGCGCCGGCTACGTACCGGGCGTCGACATCCTCAACGGCTGCTCCCTCGAGCTCCGCCGAGGCGAGCTGATCGGCATCATCGGACCCAACGGTGCCGGCAAGTCGACCCTGCTCAAGGCGCTGTTCGGACTGCTGTCGGTGCGCGAGGGTCAGGTGCTCTACAAGGGCGAGGACATCTCCGACGCTCCCGCCCACGAGCTGGTCGAGAAGGGCATCGGCTACGTCCCCCAGCGCGACAACGTGTTCCCGTCGCTCACCGTGCAGGAGAACCTCGAGATGGGCGTGTTCCTGCGGCCGTCGATCTTCCGCGAACGAATCGCCTTCGTGACCGAGATCTTCCCCCGCCTCGCGGAGCGTCTCGGCCAGCGCGCCGGCTCGTTGTCCGGTGGTGAACGTCAGATGTTGGCCATGGGCCGCGCCCTGATGATGAACCCCGAGGTCATCCTGCTCGACGAGCCGTCTGCCGGCCTCTCCCCCGCCCTCCAGGACCAGGTGTTCGTGCGGACCCGGGAGATCAACCAAGCCGGTGTCTCGGTCGTGATGGTCGAGCAGAACGCGCGCCGGTGCTTGCAGATCTGCCATCGCGGCTACGTGCTCGACCAGGGCACCAACGCGTACAGCGACACGGGCCGCAACCTGCTCCACGACCCCAAGGTCATCGAGCTCTACCTCGGCACCCTCGCTCGCGTCAAGTAGCCCACCCCCAGAAGGCGTCAGACACCTTCTGGCAACCGAGCTTCGAGCCCACTTCGACCTGCGCGCCTGAAGGTGCCTGACCCCTTCTGGCCGACCCGGTACCGAAAACGACGACGACCCGCCGCCCCGGTCGGAACCGGGACGACGGGCCGTCGCTTCAGGTGTTACGGATCAGCTCGCGAAGACGAACTCGTCGAGTTCGTTGTTCGGAGTCGCCTCACCGTCGTAGGTGGCGATACGGAAGCTGGCCGCAGCCGGCTCACCGGCTTCGACGAACTCGTACGGACCACCCAGTCCGTCGTAGTCGATGTCGGTGCCGGCGTCGATGAGCGCGATGCAGTCAGCGAACGTCGTGCACTTCTCTCCTCCACCGGTCACGCCGTTGATCTCGGCAGCGACCGCCGACGGATCATCCGTTCCAGCGACCGCCGCAGCGAGCGCCGTGATGATGATGGCGTCGTAGGTCTCGGCTCCATAGGCGTACACGCCGCCCATGTCGCCGGCCTCGTCGAGACGAGCGATGAAGTCCGAGATCGTCGACAGGTCGACCGAGGGCTCGGTACCGCGCATACCGGCGATGATCGACGGGTCGGCGAGCTCTGCGCCGATACCACCGATGTTGCCGTCCGTGCCGTACACAGCCTTGTCGGCCGGGCCGATGCCACGCTCGTTCATCGTGGTGAGGATGCTCGCCGACTCGGCGAACCCGATCACGATGATCGCGTCGGAGTCGGCCTCCACGAGGGCGTCGACTTCAGCGTCGAAGCTCTCGGTGTCGACCGCGTAGGCCAGGAACTCGTCGATGACGCCGCCGTTGGCGGTGAAGTTCTCCTGGAACGACTCGGCCAGACCGATGCCGTAGCTCTCCTGACGGTAGAGGACCGACGCCGTCTCGGCACCGTCTTCCAGCACGACGTTGGCGAGGACGCGGCCCTGCAACAGGTCGGACGGAGCCGTCCTGAAGAACAGACCGTTGTCGTCGTACGTCGTGAAGTCCGGCGAGGTGTTCGCCGGGCTGAACTGGATGGTGCACGAACCGGTGATCTTGTCGATCACGGTCTTCGACACGGCCGAGGAGGCCGCGCCGACGATGGCATCGGAGCCGGCCGCGAGCAAGCGGTCGACTTCGAGGTTGGCGGTGTCGGTCGTGGTGTCGCCGGAGTCGCCCTGTTCGAGGACGACGTCGGCGCCGAGCACGCCACCAGCGGCGTTGATGTCCTCGACGGCCAGGTCGGCGCCAGCGATCTCCGGGGGTCCGAGGAACGCGAGGTCGCCCGTCACCGGGAGGATCGTGCCGATGGTGAGCACACCGTCGGAGTCGCAACCGGCGGCCGCTTCGCCGCCGTCACCGGCGACGGTCGTTGCCGCACCCTCTTCGGCCGGCTCTTCGTCCATGGCCTCGGTGGTGTCGGTCGTCTCCTCGGCCGGTTCTTCGGCCGGCTCTTCGTCCATGGCCTCGGTGGTGTCGGTCGTCTCCTCCGAGGGCTCTTCGGCCTCCGGAGTGCTGTCTTCAACCGGCTCGTCGTCCTCATCGTCGCCACACGCTGCCGCGATGAGTGAAAGGCCGACCAGCAGAGCGCCGACGCGCTTCACGCGTGATTTCTGCATAGGTGTTGTTCTCCCCCTGTTCTGGCACGAGCCGTATGCCCGTGCACCGTTGGGTCCGATCAGCGTACACCTTCCGCACCTCCGAGTTCAGGAGCGCGCCATCTCGCCGTCGTTCGAGGGACACTCGTCATCCCTGCTCAACGACGTCGATCGCACCCGGCACCCGACCGTCACGGGGTGTTCACGGACGTTCGCGGACGGCTCGTGTCGAGACCCCGCTCGCGAATGGTGCATGATGTTCGGGCGCCGACTACGGTCGGGCGAACCTGTTCCACGATCAAGACCGAGGGGAGTCCCAGTGGAAATCAGCGTCACCATCAATGGGGTCACGCACACCGGGGATGTCGAGCCGCGCACGCTGCTCGTGCACTACATCCGCGAGCACGTCGGACTGACCGGCACCAACATCGGCTGCGACACCTCGTCGTGCGGCGCGTGCAGCGTCCACCTCGACGGTGAAGCGGTCAAGAGTTGCACCGTGCTGGCCGTCCAGGCCGACGGGCACGAGTTGACCACGATCGAGGGCCTCGCCGCCGAGGACGGCACCTTGCACCCGATGCAGCAGGCCTTCATGGACAACCACGCCCTCCAGTGCGGCTACTGCACGCCGGGCATGGTGATGGCCGCGACCAGCCTCCTCCAGGAGAATCCGAGCCCCACCGAGGACGACGTCCGCATCGGGCTCGAGGGCAACCTGTGCCGCTGCACGGGCTACCACAACATCGTCCAAGCAGTCCTCGCGGCCGCCAAGTGATCGCGACGAGTCGGGAGGAGACGCAGCCATGATCCCAGCAGCATTCGAGTACGTCCGGGCCGGTTCGGCCGACGAGGCGATCAGCATGATCGGCGAGCACGGCGACGAGGCGAAGTTCCTCGCCGGCGGCCACAGCCTCATCCCCCTGATGAAGCTCCGTCTCGCCCAGCCGACGGTGCTCGTCGACATCGGTCGCGTGAACGACCTGTCGTACATCCGCGACGGTGGCGACCATGTCGCGATCGGCGCCCTGACCCGGCACATGGACGTCGAGAACAGCGAGCTGCTCCGCAGCGAGGTGCCACTGCTCGCCCACGCGGCGAGCCACGTCGGCGATCCGCAGGTACGCCATCGCGGCACGCTCGGCGGCACGATCGCCCACGCCGACCCGGCGTCCGACCTGCCGGCCACGACGCTGGCGCTCGGCGCGACCTACGTCGCCCAGGGCCCGAACGGCACCCGCGAGATCGCGGCGGCCGACTTCTACGAGGGCTTCCTCGAGTCGGCGCTCGCGCCCGACGAGATGCTCACCGAGATCCGCGTGCCCAAGATGGACGGTGCGGGCTGGAGCTTTCAGAAGTTCAACCGTCGCGCCCAGGACTGGGCGATCGTCGGCGTCGCCGCCTGGCGCCGCAACGGCGACTCGGCCGTCGCACTCGTCAACATGGGGTCGGTCCCGGTGCTCGCGACGAGCGTGTCCTCCGCCCTGTCGAGCGGGGCGTCGATCGACGACGCCGCCGAGCAGGCGGCCGCTGAGGCCGAACCGCAGGCCGACCTGAACGCGAGCGTCGAGTACCGCACCCACCTCGCCAAGGTGCTGGTGAAGCGAGCCCTCACCGAAGCTTCCGGCTGACCTGTGTCGAATCGTGCCAGGCACGATTCGACACACCCGAGCAACGTACACTCCGGGTCCGAAGGACCAGGTGAAACCATGTCGCTCCCATCCGACGAGATCGATCAGCGCCATCTCGATGCGATCGCCGACGCCGACCAGTACCCCTACTGGTACGACGGCGCCGACGAGCCCGACAGCAATCCCACCTTGGTCCGGACCGAGAACTGCGACCTCTGCGTGGTCGGTGGCGGGTACACGGGGCTGTGGACCGCGATCATCGCGAAGGAGCGCGACCCGTCGCGCGACGTCGTCCTGATCGAGGCCGGCATCGTCGGCGGTGCTGCCAGCGGTCGCAACGGCGGCTTCATGGACGCCTCACTCACCCACGGCGTCGGGAACGCGATGGCCCGATGGCCCGACGAGGTCGAGATCCTGGAGGAACTCGGCTGGCGCAACCTCAACGACATCGAGTCGACGATCCGCAAGTACGACATCGACTGCGACTACGAACGCACCGGCGTGATCGAGGTCGCGAACACGACGCACCCGTCCGAGTACCTCGACGAGGTCAGAACCGAGTACCAACTGCTCGCCGAGTGGGGGTACGACGTCGAGTGGCTCGACGCCGAGGCGATGCAGGCGCAGGTCCACTCGCCGATCTACACGGGCGGCCTGTGGAGCAAGTCGACCAGTGCGATCGTCGACCCGGCCAAGCTCGTGTGGGGCCTCAAGGCGACCGCTGAGCGATTGGGCGTCCGGATCTACGAAGACACCAAGGCGACCGATCTCAAGCGCGACGGCATCGGGGTCATGGTGACCACCCCGCTCGGCGCCATCCGCGCCGGCAAGGTGGCGTTGGCGACCAACGCGTTCAAGCCGCTGTTGCGACGCCTCGCCAACTACATCGCACCCGTCTACGACTACTGCATGGTGACCGAGCCGCTCACCGACGACCAGCTGGCGTCGATCGGTTGGGAGAACCGTCAGGGGCTCTCCGATCTGGCCAACCAGTTCCACTACTACCGACTCACCGCCGACAACCGGATCCTGTGGGGCGGCTACGACGCGATCTACTACTGGGGCGGCAAGGTGTCGTCCGAGCTCGAGAGCCGACCGGAGACGTGGGCGAAGCTGAGCCAGCACTTCTTCGAGACGTTCCCCCAGCTGGCCGACGTCCGCTTCAGCCACGTGTGGGGCGGCGTGATCGACACCTCGAGTCGGTTCACCGTGTTCTGGGGGCGGGCGATGGGCGGTCGTGTGTCCTACGCGCTCGGCTACACCGGCCTCGGGGTCGCCGCCTCGCGATTCGGTGCCGCGGTCATGCTCGATCTCCTGCACGGCCGCAACTCGATCGCCACCCGCACCCAGTTCGTGCAAGGCCGTCCGCTGCCATTCCCGCCCGAGCCGTTCCGTTTCGTCGGCATCCAGGCCACCCGCTGGTCGATGGACCGGGAGGACCGGACCGGCAAGCGCAACCTGTGGCTCAAGAGCCTCGACCGCATGGGCCTCGGCTTCGACTCCTGACCAGAAGGGCCATACGAAAGGTGTCGGATCCGTTGCGTCGCCGAATCGCTGTCACCGCCCGGGTGACCCGACGCAACGGATCCGACACCTTTCGTCGGGTAGGTTCGCAGGATGACTCCGGGTGATGTTTCGGCGGCCTTGACGGCCCACGGGTACCTCCCCAACGATGGGCTCACCACGTCGGTCTTTCTCGCTCTGCAACTCCAGCGGCCGTTGCTGCTCGAAGGGGAAGCGGGCGTCGGCAAGACCGAGCTCGCCAAGGTGTTGAGCGCCTGGACCGGCGGCGAACTGATCCGGCTCCAGTGCTACGAGGGCATCGACGCCGCCCAGGCCGTCTACGACTGGGACTACGCACGTCAGCTGCTCCACCTGCGCGCCGCCGAGGCGACCGGCGAGACCGCCGGTCGGTCGTCCGACGCGATCGAGGCCGAGTTGTACCAGGAGCGGTTCCTCATCAAGCGAGCCCTGTTGCGAGCCATCGGGCACGGCGACGGCCCGCCCCCGGTGCTCCTGATCGACGAGGTCGACCGTGCCGACGACGAGTTCGAGGCGTACCTGCTCGAGGTGCTCAGCGACTACCAGATCACCGTGCCCGAACTCGGTCTGTTCCGGGCGGCGACACCACCGGTCGTCATCCTCACGAGCAACCGCACTCGCGACGTGCACGATGCCCTGAAGCGCCGCTGCCTCTACCACTGGGTCGAGCACCCCGACTTCGAACGAGAGGTGGCGATCGTCCGCCTCCGCGTCCCGGAGTGTTCGGACGAACTCGCCCGCCAGGTCGCCGCCGCGGTCGAGGCGATGCGCGACCTGAACCTGTACAAGCCGCCCGGCGTGGCCGAGACGATCGACTGGGCCACGGCGCTCGGCAAGCTCGGCGTCACCCGGCTCGACGAGCGCAGCGTCGAGACGACGCTCGGCACGGTGCTCAAGTACCGCGAGGACCACGACCGCGTCCGCAAGGGTGGCACCCAACTGCTGCTCGAACAGGCGCTCGCTCGGCGCTGAGGCACCGGCCGATGGCGACGAGCACGCGCGACGTCGGCGAGATCGCCGTCGCGTTCACACGGGTGCTGCGCGGCGCCGGCATCCAGGTACCGACGAGTTCGACGATCGCGTTCGGGGAGGCACTGGCCGAACTCGGCGTCGACGACCGTGATCACACCTATTGGGCGGGCCGCGCGACCCTCGTCCGCCGCCCTGAGGACATCGACCTGTTCGACCGGGCGTTCGCCGTGTTCTGGGAGCACGCGGCGGCGAACACGATCTTCGAGCTGACCGAGGAAGAGGAACTCCAACTCGTCGTCGACAGCGACGAGGAGGACGACGACGACGGGCCCGACGACGCCGACGCGTCGGACGACCCGACGATCGAGCTGCGGTTCTCCACGACCGAGGTACTGCGCCAGAAGGACTTCGCCGACTACTCCCCGACCGAGCTCGACGAGGCGCAACGGATGATGTCGCAGCTTCGCCTCGCCGGGTCGCCACGACGATCGCTGCGGCTGGCGGCAGCCGACGGCCGCACGTCGCGACCCGACTTGCGGCGCACCGTACGTGCCGCGATGCGGTCCCACGGCGAGCCGATGCGACGCCACTACCTCGAGCACACCACCCGCCCGCGACGACTCGTGCTGCTCCTCGACGTCAGCGGATCCATGGAACCGTATGCACGTGCGCTGATCCGTTTCGTGCATGCTGCCGTCGCCGGACGGCAGAAGGTCGAGGCGTTCGCCCTCGGCACACGGCTCACCCGCATCACCCGAGAGCTCGGATCGCGCGACCCCGACGAGGCGGTCGGCCGTGCCGCGACGGCCGTCGCTGACTACGGCGGCGGCACCCGCCTCGGGGACGGTCTGCGCATCTTCAACGACGAGTGGGGTCAGCGCGGGATGGCTCGCGGCGCCATCGTCGTGGTCCTCTCCGACGGCTGGGACCGCGGCGACCCCGACGTGCTCGCCGAGCAGATGCAGCGCCTGCAGCGGGTCGCCCACAAGCTGATCTGGGTCAATCCGCTCAAGGTCACACCCGGCTACGCACCGCTGGCCCGCGGCATGGCCGCAGCGCTCCCGTTCGTCGACGAGTTCGTGGAAGGGCACTCCATCGACGCGATCGAGCGGCTCGCCGACGTGATCGCCGCGCCGTGAGCGCCGCTTCGACCTGGTGCCGAGCCGATCGACACGGCACACTGGGCACATGAAGGACTTGTTGGACGACATCGACCGCTGGCGAGCCGACGACAAGCGGGTCGCGTTGGCACGAGTGGTCGACATCGAGGGATCCGGTCCTCGTGATCCCGGAGCCGCGATGGCGGTGAACGAGGTCGGCGAGGTCGTCGGCAGTGTGAGCGGTGGTTGCGTCGAAGGCGCCGTCGTCACCGAAGCGCTGTCGATCCTGCAGGGCGAACGGGCGCCCGGTGTGATCACGTTCGGCTACAGCGACGACGAGGCGTTCGCGGTCGGGCTCACCTGCGGCGGCACGATCCGGCTGTTCATCGAGGAACTCGCCTGGTGAGCGTCTACGCCGACCTGTCGGCGGCGATCCGGGCGGAGGAGCCCGTCGCGCTCGTGACCGTCATCGACGGCCCGAACACCGGCGCCAAGCTGCTCGTGCGGCCCGACCACGAACCGGCGGGTGGGCTCGGCCATCCCGAACTCGACCGGGTCGCCCACCGCGACGCCTTGGCCGAGTTGGAGGCCGGCCGGTCGGGCGTCCGGCACTACGGTCCGGCCGGCGAGACGACGCCCGAAGACCTGGTCGACACTCCCCTCGTCCGCGTCTTCGTCGAGAGCTGGGCACCGCCGCCACAAATGTGGATCTTCGGAGCGGTCGACTTCACCGCCGCCCTCGCCAAGGTCGCCAAGGTGCTGGGATATCGCGTCACGGTGTGCGACGCCCGTGAGATCTTCGCCACCCGTCGACGCTTTCCGATGGCCGACGAGGTCCGCGTCACGTGGCCGGGGCCGATGTTCGACGAGCGGGGCGACGAGCTCGGCCCGCGCGACGCCGTGTGCATCCTCACCCACGATCCGAAGTTCGACGTGCCGGCCGTGCAGGGCGCGTTGGCGACCGCGGTGGGCTACATCGGCGTGATGGGAAGCCGCACCACGCACGACAAGCGCCTCGAGCGACTCGCCGAAGCGGGCACCGACGCCCCGGAGGAACTCGATCGCCTGATGTCGCCGATCGGGCTCGATCTCGGGGCACGCACTCCGGAGGAGACGGCGATCTCGATCTGTGCCGAGATCATCGCCCGACGCACCGGTCGGGTCGCGCCGTCACTCCGCGACGCCAGCGGCCCGATCCATCAATAAGTCGGTCGATGTCGGTTGAGGTCAGACCCCAACCGACCGGCATGCATCGAGTGCGCCGTTCTGCGAGGTCGGTTGGGGTCTGACCTCATCCGACCTTCAGGCGAGCGGTCAGTCGTCGGCGGTCATCGAGTCGCCCCAGCGGCTGGTGCGGCTCGCGACCCCGGTGACCTCGACGGTGCTACCGGTGTACGGGCTGTGCACCATCATGCCCTCGCCGACGTAGATCGAGATGTGCCCGGGGTAGTAGACGAGATCGCCCGGTTCGGCGTCGGCGAACTCGATGCGTTCGGTCGCCGAGATCTGATCGCCGCTCACGCGCGGGAGTTCGATGCCGGCCTGAGCGAACGCCCAGATCGTGAGTCCAGAGCAGTCGAAGCCGACCCCCGGCTCGCTGGCGATCGACCGGTACGGCACACCCAGCTGGGTCAGCGCCGACAGCATCGCCACCTGCTTCGGCTCGTCCGCTGCCGCCCACTCGGCGACGAGATCATCGCCCGAGATGCCGAGATCGGCGGCCAGCAGATCGGCGGCCGTCTCGCGGGCACGGACGAAGCGCACGTAGTGCACGGGCCGGTCGGACGCCTCCCATCGCTCGAGGGCGTCGAGGGCCCGCCCGGCCTGTGCGGCGATGTCGGCGGCGTCGGTACGCACCGATGCGCCGGCGCGGTTTGGGTTCGCCACGAGGGTGGTACCGGCAATCCCGGCGACGGCTGCCACGGCGGCGGTCACGCGGGCCGCGGTGGAGCGGCGAGGGGTGGTGGTGGTCATGAGGAAAGGCGGGAACTTTCTGTTTCGGCGGGTCCCAACAACCCGGCGTCATGTCAGCGGACGACGTTATCGTCACGCGTCCGTAACATACAACCCATTCGGTCCATGTTCTCGTCATCTCTTCGACATGAACGGCGGCGAACTGAAGCCATTCGGACACACGATCCCGAATCGTCCGCGAGACTGCGCTCCATGTCGTCGCACACGATCGCGGTGCTCCTGGCCGCCGGCGCAGGCTCTCGATTCGCCGGCGCCGACCACAAGCTCGATGCCGTACTGGACGGGTCGACCGTCGCCGAACACGCGGTACGCGCCGCGCTCGACGCCGACATCGGACCCGTCGTCGTCGTCACCGGCGCGTCGACACCGACGCTCTCATCGCTGACGAGCGAGCTGACGGACGACCGCGTCACGCTCGTGCACAATCCGAGGTGGGCCGAGGGACAGAGCACCTCGCTGCGCGCCGCCGTCGCTGCGGCCGATGCGCGACATGCACACGCGATCGTCGTCGGGCTCGCCGATCAACCCTTCGTGACCACGGACGCATGGCGAGCCGTCGCGGCGTCGCGTTCGGCGATCGCCGTCGCTCGCTACGACGACGGCCCCCGCAACCCGGTCCGCCTCCATCGGTCCGTGTGGCCCCTGCTCCCGACCTCGGGTGACCACGGCGCCCGTCACCTCATCAGGTTGCGGCCCGAACTCGTGGAACAGGTACCCTGCGTGGGGTCGGCCGCCGACATCGACACCCTGGAGGACCTCCGCTCATGGCAGAACAGATCGTCAACGAATTCACCGTGAACCGCCCGATCGACGAGGCGTGGCCGATCATCTGCGACCTCGAGCGCATCGCCCCGTGCATGCCAGGCGCGCAGCTCGACGAGATCGAAGGTGAGACCCACCGCGGTCGGGTGAAGGTCAAGCTCGGGGCGGTCGCCACCGAGTTCAAGGGCGAGGCCCACTTCGTCGAACGTGATGACGATGCCCACACCGCGAAGTTGGTCGGCAAGGGCCGCGACACCAAGGGCCGTGGCAACGCGTCCGCCGACATCTCGGCCACCGCCGAGGCGCTGTCGCCCACCAGCACCAAGTGCACGGTCGTCGCCGACATCCACATCACGGGCAAGATCGCCCAGTTCGGCCGGGGCATCCTCGGCGACGTGAGCAAGAAACTCGTCGATCAGTTCGCCAACAACCTCAACGAGATGCTCGACGAGCAGCCGACGTCCGACGAGCCGACACCCGCCGACACCTCGGCTGCGACGGCCGACACCTCGGCCACGAGCGACGAACCCGCTGCCGACCGATCCTCCAACGACGAACCCGCTCCGAAGGTGCGCCGCATCGAGGGGCCGGCCGCCGAACCGGTCGATCTGGCCGACATGGCCGGTCCCGCCGTCGCCAAACGCGTCGTGCCGGTCGTGATCGCGGTGCTGCTCCTGCTGCTCCTGCTCCGCCGCCGCGGTTCCTGACCGGCGCTCCTCGGCCGCTCGCGCATGCCGACCGACCACGAACGCGTTCGGGAGCTGCTCGGTCGCGAGCCGCGTGGTGACTACGAGGTCGTCGTCCGGGACGCAGCCGGCGACCCGGTCGTGTTGCGCAACGCTCCGCTGTTGCACGACGGCACACCGATGCCGACGCGCTACTGGCTGATCGGTCCGGACGAGATCCGCCGCATCGGTCGCCTCGAGTCGGAAGGTGGCGTCGACCGGGCCGAGGCCGAGCTCGATCCTGACGCGGTCCGAGCAGCACACGACCGGTATGCCGCCGAGCGCGACGCGCACATTCCCCCCGATCACGACGGTCCCCGACCGTCCGGCGGCGTCGGCGGTACCCGGGTCGGACTCAAGTGTCTGCACGCCCATTGGGCCTGGTATCTCGCCGGCGGGGACGATCCGGTGGGTCGCTGGATCGAGCGTGAACTGGCTGTTCGTGACCGGTTCGCACTGCACATCGGTGAGGCGGAACTGTCGATCGCTTGGGGCGAGGACCAGTGGCACTTCCCGGTCGGCATCGAGCACCTGCTCGACCAGTGGCTCCGCGACGGCGACCCGCCCCACCCGGCCGCGCTGACCAACGCACTCGGTGTCGTCGCCGATCACGTCGACGACGTGATCCGTGCACGACCGGAGGCCGAAGCGCTCGCCGAGATCGACGCGACCGGTCCTGCAACCCGTTCGATCGTCCAGCTCGAGACCGGACTGGACGATCCTCCGATGCCGTTCCCGCTCGACCGCGAGATCGCCGAGGAGATCTTCCGACTCGCCGCCACGGAGTCGCGCGCCGATCGCGCCCACAATCCGGGACTACCGTCCTCCGAGGTGGACACCGTGCTCGCAGCGCTCTGCACCGTCGTGGCGGTGATGCGTCGTCTCGGGCTCGAACGGATCAGCCTGTCGACGAGTGGCACCAGGTGACATGAGGTGAGCATCGTGCGGCACCCCTCGTCACTGTTCCGTCGCCAACCCTCGCCCCGGCTCTACGGCAAGCGAGTGATGCTCCGACCGCTCGCGGCCAACGACTTCCCCGAATGGAACGAGGTGCGCATCCGCAACGAACACTGGCTCGTCCCGTGGGAACCGAAGCGCCCGGCCGCCTCTGCCGATCCGACGCGCGACCGGTCGGCGTTCGAACACCGTTGCACGGCCCGTGAGCGTGAGCGCTCCGCCGATCACGCGTATCCATTCGGCGTCTTCGTGGATCAGCGCCTCGCCGGCGAGGTGAATCTCAACAACGTCACTCGCGGTGCGCTCCAGAGCGCGACGATCGGCTACTGGATCGACGAAGCGCGCGCCGGACACGGATACATCGCCGAGGCGGTGGTCGTGGTCGCTCGCTACGCGTTCGAGGAGCTCCACCTGCACCGGCTCGAGATCTGCATCGTCCCGCGGAACACCAACAGTCGCCGTGTGATGGACAAGCTGGCGATCCGCGAGGAGGGGGTCGCGCTCCGGTTCCTCGAGATCAACGGGGTCTGGGAGGACCACATCCGCTACGGCATCACCGTCGAGGAGTGGACCGAGCGACGAGACGAGTTGCTCGCAGCCTGGGTCTCCGGCTGAACAACCGTCAGGACGAAACGACCGTCAGGACGAGCACGGCCGTCAGGATGAAACGACGGGGGGCCGGCCCTGCGGCCGGCCCCCGATCGGGTCAGTTCAGTTCTCTCCCGCCAAGCGGAACGCTTCGGCTTTCGCCTGGCGCATCTTCGTGCGCCGCTTCCACATCTTGGTCTTCCAGTGTCGCCGGTTGCGCTTGCGCTGCTTCGCGAGCTTCTCCTTGGCGACTTCGGCGTCATGGTGGTGGATCGGCTTCCATGCCGTGCCGGGCTCGTGCAGATCTTCCGGGTCGAGTCCGGCGCTCACCTCCTGCGCAACTTGATTGAGCTCCACATGGATCCGATGCCGCTCGCTGTGTGCGTGGGCTTTCAGCTCCTGTTTGGGCGGCATCTGCACCTCAGTGGTGCGGTGACGCTGGCTCATCTGGGCTACCTCCTTGCGGTCCGTGTAGCCGTGGGAGTGGGTGTTCCTCCCACGTGAACTCACCATAGATCGCGGGTAACGGGCCGGGAAAGGGACTTCGGTAACAGTTCTGCGCGATTTCCGATCCGTCGTCAGGATCACTTCTTCGACGAGATCTTGGCCTTCAACGCTGCGATGCGCTCCTCGAACCAGGGCTGCTTGACCGTCCAGAGCTGGGGATCGAACTCGCGTTGAACGGCGTCGCGGTGGCTGTCGATGTCGGCCATGTCCTGGATCGTCCGCTTGGTGAGGATCGCCAGCTCCCGCGGTGCGGACGCCGCACCTCGAGCGAACTCGTGCGCGGCGTCGAGCAAGTCGTCGTCGGCGACACAGCGGTATGCCAGACCCACGCGCTCGGCTTCGGGACCGTCGAGCACCTGACCGAACACGACGGCCGCCATCGCCGCCTGCGGTCCGACGATCCGTCGTTGCATCCAGGTGTGGCCGCCGCCGGGGTGCAGACCGATCTGCAGGAACCGGGTGTCGAAGCGGGCTCGCTGCGCCGCGAGGCGGACGTCGCAGCCGAGCGCCAGGTTCATCCCGGCGCCGACCGCGGGGCCGTTCACCGCCGCGAGGGTCGGGAGCGGGCTCCGGGCGATCCGCAGGAACCCTTCGTACACCTTGCCGAGACTCTCTCGCGTCGCCGACTGCAAATTCCCCAAGTTGGCGCCGGCGCAGAACGCGGATCCGGCGCCGGTGACGACGACGGCACCGACCGATTCGTCCGCCTCGAAGTCGTCCATCGACGCCACGATGGCCTCGACCATCTCGGCGGTCATGGTGTTGCGCTCGTCGGGGTTGTTGAGCGTGAGCGTGGCGACGCCCTCGGTGATGCTGGTCAGCACGATCGACATGGTTGCAGTCTGACAAACCGACCTCGTCGGTCCCGTATCGGCAACGACGAGTCGGCCGCTCGACCGGCCCCGTTCCTACCCGGGCCCGACATCACGGATCGGGCCCTACCAACGGGTAACGTGGCGGCGTTCCCGTGAACACCGCTGGACATCCAGCACGAACATCAATCCCGAAGGGGGAGAACATGATGAAGAGCAAGCGACTGCTTGCCGCCGGTCTCGCTGCCTCGCTCGTCCTCGCTGCATGTGGCGACGACGACGACACCGCCGACGAGCCCAGTGACGAGCCGACCGAAGAGCCCACCGAAGAACCTGCCGAGGAGCCCTCGGACGACACCACCGACACCACGATGGCGGAGGAGCCGTCGGAGGAGCCGAGCGGCGAGTCGTTCAACGTCGGCCTCACCTACGACATCGGTGGCCGCGGCGACCAGTCGTTCAACGACTCGGCCGCCGAAGGCATCGACCGTGCCGAGTCCGAACTGGGCATCACCTTCACCGAGGCCGAGCCCAACGCCGACGGTTCGAACCGCGCCGAGCTGCTGCAGCTGCAGGCCGACCAGAGCGCCCTCGTGATCGGCGTCGGCTTCCTGTTCGCCGGCGACGTGGCGGCGACCGCCCCCGAGAACCCCGACACCAACTTCGCCGTCGTCGACGACGCGATGATGGACTTCGAGGCCGAAGGTGGCCCTGCGCCACTGTGTGAGAACTGCGCCGGTCTGACGTTCGCCGAAGAGCAGGGCTCGTTCCTCGTGGGTGCCGCAGCGGCACTCAACAGCGAGAGCGGCACGCTCGGCTTCATCGGTGGGGTCGGTGGCTTCGGTCTGATCGAGAAGTTCGAGGCCGGCTTCGCCGCCGGCGCCCGGGCCGTCAACCCCGACATCACGATCATCCCGCAGTACATCACCCAGGCCCCGGACTTCGACGGCTTCACCGCCCCGGACCGTGCCCGTGAGATCGCTCTCGCGATGTACGACCAGGGTGCCGACGTGATCTACCACGCAGCCGGTGGCTCCGGTGCCGGTCTCTTCGAGGCCGCCGCCGAGCAGTCCGAATCGTCGGGCTCCAAGGTGTGGGCGATCGGTGTCGACTCCGACCAGTACCTCACCGCAGCTCCCGAGGTGCAGGAGTACATCCTCACCTCGATGCTGAAGCGTGTCGACAACGCCGTGTTCGAGATCACCAAGGCCCAGCAGGACGGCACCTTCGAGGCCGGCAACGTCGTGTACGACCTGTCGGTCGACGGCGTCGGCTACTCGACGTCGGGTGACTTCCTCACCGAGGACCAGATCGCCCAGATCGAGGACTTCAAGGCCCAGATCATCGACGGCGCCATCGAGGTCCCCACCGCCCCGGAGGGCTGATCGAGCCCTGACACCGGTATCGACCGGTTGTCGGATATGAAGTGAGAATCAAGTGATGGAGCGGAGGTCGACTATGTTCGGCCTCCGCTCCGTCGTTTTCGGCCCGGGAATCGGTGTCCGTTCCCGGGCGACGGCCATGTGACAGATTCGGAAGGAGGCGCCGCATGACGGCAGCGATCGAGCTCATCGGCATCACGAAACGGTTTCCCGGCGTGATCGCGAACGACGACGTCAACCTGCGCGTCGAGCCCGGCGAGATCCACGCCATCTGTGGTGAGAACGGTGCCGGCAAGTCGACACTGATGAAGATCCTCTACGGCATGCAGCCCGCCGACGAGGGTGTCATGAAGATCCACGGTGAGGAGGTCCACTTCTCGTCCCCCACCGATGCGATCGCACAGGGCATCGGCATGGTGCACCAGCACTTCATGCTCGCCGACCAGATGACCGTGCTCGAGAACGTCATCCTCGGTTCCGAGCCGTCGAAGTACGGACTGATCGACCAGGCGGAGGCCGAACGTCACCTCCGAGCGGTCGGTGAGGCGTACGGGCTCACCGTCGACCCGAACGATCTCGTCGAAACACTCGAGGTCGGCGAGAAGCAGCGCGTCGAGATCATCAAGGTGCTGTTCCGCGGTGCCAAGATCCTGATCCTCGACGAGCCGACCGCCGTGCTGGTCCCCCAGGAGGTCGAAGAACTGTTCCGCAACCTGCGCGAACTGCAGGCCGATGGGGCGACGATCATCTTCATCGATCACAAGCTCCAGGAGGTCCTCGAGATCTCCGATCGCATCACGGTGATCCGACGCGGCAAGACGGTCACCACCGTCGATGCCGATGCGGTCACCGCCGCCGATCTCGCCGAGTTGATGGTCGGATCCGAACTGCCGTCACCCGAGACCACCGACTCGACGGTCACCGACGAGGTCGCACTCGAGGTCACCGGCGTGACCGTGCTGGACGAGGACGGGAGGGCCGCCGTCGAGGACGTCTCGATGAAGGTCCGCCGTGGCGAGGTGCTCGGCGTCGCCGGCATCGAGGGCAACGGGCAGGCCGAGCTGATCGAAGCACTGATCGGCACCCGCGACCCGGTCCGCGGTCGCGTCCGCCTGATGGGACAGGACATCACCAAGTCGTCGGTACGCCATCGGCGCGAAGCCGGCATCGGGTTCGTCCCGCAGGACCGACATGCCGAGGGCCTCCTCCTCGACGCCACGCTCTGGGAGAACGCCGCGCTCGGCCACCAGACGAAACCGCCGTTCTCGAAGGGGTTCTGGATCGATCGGGCCGGCAGCCGGGAGCGCACCGAGGAGATCCGTCGGGAGTTCGACGTCCGCTCCCCCGGCGTGGACGTCAGTGCGCGTGCGCTCTCGGGAGGCAACCAGCAGAAGCTGATCATCGGCCGCGAGATGACGGCCGACCCGATCGTGCTGATCGCCGCCCATCCGACTCGAGGCATCGACGTCGGCGCGCAGGCCGAGGTCTGGAACGACATCCGTGAGGCTCGTGCCAACGGCATGGCGACACTGCTGGTGTCGGCCGACCTCGACGAACTGATCGGGTTGTCCGACACGATCGTCGTGATGTTCCACGGCAAGCTCGTGGCGACGCTCGACCCGAACGAGGTCACCCCCCGAACACTCGGGAGTTACATGACGGGCGCCGCGCTCGAGACCAGCGCCGCCTCGGAAGGAGACGTCGTGCACGGAGGTGACGCATGAACACGGGCCTGCTGCGCCGAGTCGGCCTCGCGGTCGCCGCACCACTCGTGAGCGCGGCGATCGCAATCCTGATCTCGGCGATCGTGCTCGAGTTGTCGGGTTCCGACGCGGTCGAGACGTTCCGGACGATGATCGAGAACGGTACGAAGCTCGAGTCGATGATCGACATGCTCAACCGGGCGACGCCGCTGTACTTGTCCGCGATCGCCGCTGCGATCGGGTTCCGCATGAACCTGTTCAACATCGGCGTCGAGGGGCAGTACATCCTGGCGGCCTTCGTCGCCGCCGTCGTCGGCGCCGAACTCGACCTCTGGGCACCGCTGCACGTCGCCGCCATCATGCTGACGGCGATGCTCGTGGGCGCCGCCTGGTCAGGCCTCGCTGGCCTCTTGAAGGTGACCCGCGGGGTCAACGAGGTCATCTCGACGATCATGCTGAACTTCATCGCTGTGGGTGGTCTCGTCGCCGGACTGCTCCCGAAGTTCATCGACGATCCCACCGCCACCAACCAGGGCACGACCCCGATCGCCGAGTCCGGCCGCCTCCCCGACCTCAACAGCTGGGTCGAGGTGTTCACGCGTGAGATCACCAAGGGCCGCCAACTCACCGGCGTCTTCGTCGTGGCGATCATCGTCGGCATCATTTACCACGTCGTCATCAACCGCAGCCGGCTCGGCTTCGACATCCGCGCCAGCGGTATGAACCCGACCGCAGCACGGGCGGGCGGCGTGCCGCCGAAGCGGATGATCATGCTCGCGATGGTGGGTGGCGGCCTCGTCGCCGGCCTCGTCGGCATGCCGGAGATCCTCTCCGACACCAATGCATACGACCAGGGATTCGTTCAGGGCCTCGGCTTCGCCGGCATCGCCGTGGCCCTGCTCGGGCGCAACACGGCGCTCGGCATGGCGTTCGCCGCCTTGCTGTTCGGCTTCCTCGACTCGTCGGCGGCGGTGCTGCAGGTCAGCAACCTCGCCTCGAGCGAGATCGTCGTCATCATGCAGGCCACCATCTTGCTGGTGGCGGTCATCGCGTACGAGGTCGTCAATCGGATCCGCCAGCGCGACGAGGTCAAACGGGCGGCGCAACTCGTGGAGGCATCGGCATGAGCAACACGGCTCCCCTCGACGTCGCGAGCGTGAACGGCACCGGTGGTTCCGGCGGGATCACCGAGGCGTACACCTCGCTGCCCGGCTGGGCGCGCTGGATGATCACCGCCGCGCTCGGCATCCTGGTCCTGTCGATCGTGGAAGAATTCGCCGGCACTTCGCTGCTGACGTCCGACGTGACCTCCAGCGCCATGCTGCGCTGGTCGATCCCGATCCTCCTCGCCGGACTCGGCGGCCTCTTCTCCGAACGATCCGGTGTCGTCAACATCGGGCTCGAAGGGATGATGATCCTCGGCACGTGGGCGGGCGCGTGGGGGGCGCTCGAGTTCGGATCGCCGTGGTGGGGTCTGCTCACCGGGTTCATCGGCGGGGCGCTCGGCGGCCTCCTCCATGCGATCGCCACCGTCCAGTTCGGTGTCGACCAGATCGTGTCCGGCGTCGCGATCAACATCCTGGCGCCCGGTCTCGCCCGCTACCTGTCCGAGCGAGTGTTCGGGGAGATGCAGGGCGGATCGGTGTCGCAATCGCCACGCGTTCGCAGTGCCGGTTCGTTCACCATCCCGGGCGTCTCCGACGTGTTGGAGACGATCAAGGACTGGGGCATCTTCTTCATCTCCGACGTCGCCAGTGTCCTGCTCGGATTCGTCACCGACATGCGTTGGTTCACCCTGCTCGCTCTCTTGATCGTGCCACTGTCGGCGTTCGTGCTCACCCGCACCAAGTTCGGTCTCCGGGTTCGGATCTGTGGTGAGAACCCGTCGGCGGGCGAATCGCTCGGCGTCGGCATCTACCGCCACAAGTACGTCGCGGTCATGATCTCCGGTGCGCTCGCCGGCCTCGCCGGCGCCTACATCGTGATCGAACTGTCCGGCCTCTACCGCGGCGGCCAGACGGTCGGCCGTGGCTTCATCGGTCTCGCCGCGCTGATCTTCGGGAACTGGCGGGCGGTGGGCATCCTCGTCGGCTCGCTGCTGTTCAGCTACCCGTTCGGTCTCGCGCTGATCGACTTCGACGCCTCGGGCAGCGGGGTCGCCACACGCGCCCTCCTGCTCGTCATCGCGATCGCGCTGTACGCGACGGCGGTCTACCTGTGGCGAACGGGCGGCGACGATGCCCCACCACCCGAGATCGACGCCGCTGCGTACGACACACCGACGAGTTCGTACATGAAGATGGTCGCCACCCTCGGCGGCAAGGGCGGTGGGCTGACGCTGCTGGCGTTCGGACTCGGGACGGTGGCGCTCGTCTGGTATCTGCTGACCGAGTCGGCTGCTGCATGGCTGCCGAACACGATGCCGTACGTGCTCGTCCTGCTCGTGCTCGTCTTCGCCGCCCAGCGTCTCCGTCCGCCGAAGGCAGCCGGGGTGCCGTATCGGCGCGGCGACCACTGACGTGCTCGACACCGCGGCCGCCGTCGCGGCACCGAAGTCGGTGCTGCACGACCATCTCGACGGTGGGCTGCGTGTCGGCACGGTGCTCGAACTGGCGGAGGAGATCGGCTGGACACTGCCGTGCACCGATCCGGACGAACTGCAGACCTGGTTCACGGCCGGCGCCAACTCGCTCGACCTGCTCCAGTACCTCGCCACCTTCGAACACACCCTCGCAGTCATGCAGACGGTCGATCACATCGGGCGCGTCGCCTACGAGGCCGTCACCGACCTCGCCGACGACGGCGTCGTGTACGCCGAGATCCGCTTCGCACCGGAACTCCACCAACAGCAGGGACTCCCGCTCGACGAGATCGTGAGCGCGGTCACCGACGGCTTCCGACGTGCCGAGCACGACGCCGCGGCGCGTGGCCGTGAGATCCACGCCTTCGCGATCCTCTGTGCCATGCGGACCGAACAGCGGTCGCTCGAGATCGCCCGACTGGTCGACTCGATGCGCGAACGCGACGACAAGGTCGTGGCGTTCGACCTGGCGGGCGCCGAGACCGGTTTCCCACCCTCGCTGCACGCCGAGGCGCTGGCGTTCGCTCGCGAGCGGCTCCTCAACGTGACGATCCACGCCTCCGAACCGCCCGACCTCGAGCTGATCTCCGACGCGCTCGTGCACGGTGCACATCGCATCGGGCACGGTGTACGGCTGCAAGCCGATCTCGACATCCGCGACGGTGAGATCGTCGCCATGGGCCCGCTGGCGGCCTACGTGCTCGATCACCAGGTCCCGCTCGAGGTCGCGCCGACCTGTCACGTGCACGTCGGCGCCGTCCCCGATCTGGCGAGCCATCCGATCGGGCCGATGCTGCGGGCGGGGTTCGACGTCAGCGTCAACACCGACAATCGTCTCATGAGCGACGTCATGCCGTCGTCGGAACTCGCGGCCGTGGCCAACACGTTCGATCTCGCGGACGACGAGATCGCTCAGCTGCTCCGCAACGGCATCATGGCCGGCTTCGCCAGCCTCGACCTCCGCAAGCGTCTCGCGTCACACGTCGGTTGAGGTCAGACCCCAACCGACGGGCATGCCCGGACGTCGCAGACCGGCAATGTCGGTTGAGGTCAGACCCCAACCGACGGGCATGCCCGGACGTCGCCGACCGGCAATGTCGGTTGAGGTCTGACCCCAACCGACGGGCATGCCCGGACGTCGCAGACCGGCAATGTCGGTTGGGGTCTGACCTCAACCGACCAACCGACCGGATCAGCGGTTCAGCTCGCTGGTGACCTCGATCTCGATCCCGCCGCGGGGACGTTGCGTCAGGGTGACCTTGACCCAGCGGGGCGTCGCCGTGGCCATCACCTCGCCGGCGATCTCGGCAGCGAGCGCCTCGGCGAACACGGCCCGGTCGCGAAATCCCCAGAGGTAGAGCTTCAGACTCTTCGACTCGATACACCATCCGTCGGGCTCGTACTCGATCACGACCCTGGACAGGTCGGGCTGTTCGGTGACCGGGCACATCGAGTTCAGCTCGTCGTTGGTGAACTTGACGACCGACACGTTCGGTGGCGCCGGGAACACCTCGACGTGGTCGATGGCGTGCCGCACGGTCTGCCCGAGCACCGTCAACTTCTCGGTCTGCTCACTCATCGGATCAGCCTACGGTCGTGACGCTCGCCACCGATCGGAGTCCGACTGTGTCGACGTACGATGTCCGCCATGTTGAGCGCTGAGCAGGTCGACCGGTTCCGGCGCGACGGATTCCTCGTCGTACCGGACTTCGTCGACGCGGGCGCGATCGCCGAGCTGCGATCGCGTGCGGTCGAGATCGTCGACGGATGGGACCCGACCGACGAACGCACCGTGTTCACCACCGAAGAGCAGGAGCGGTCGAGCAATCGCGAGTTCCTGTCGAGCGGCGACGCGACCTGGTGCTTCTTCGAGGAGGAGGCGTTCGACGCCGACGGCGAGCTCGTCCAGGCGAAAGAACTGAGCATCAACAAGCTCGGCCACGCGATGCACGATCTCGACCCCGTCTTCGAGCGGTTCACGTACACACCCCGGCTCGCGGAGGTCGCGACCGACATCGGGCTCGACGACGCCCTGGTCCTCCAGAGCATGTACATCTTCAAGCAACCGTCGATCGGTGGCGAGGTGTCGTGCCATCAGGACGCCACGTTCCTCTACACCGACCCGATCAGCGTCGTCGGCTTCTGGTTCGCGCTCGAGGACGCCACCCTCGAGAACGGTTGCCTGTGGGCGGCACCGGGCGGCCATCGCACCGGTCTCCGGCAGCTGTTCAAACGCACCGGGGCGATGACCGACGACGACGGCACCGTCTTCGAGGTGCTCGACCCGACCCCGTTACCGTCGCCTCCGCACGAGCTCGTCCCGCTCGAGGTCGCCGCCGGCACCATGGTGCTCCTCGACGGTCTGCTCCCCCACTGGAGCGACGCGAACCGTTCCGCCCGAAGCCGTCATGCGTACACCGTGCACTGCATCTCGGCCGCAGCGGAGTACCCGGACTGGAACTGGCTCCGCCGCGGCGACGATCTCCCCTTGCGCCGGCTCGCTAGCGTGGCCGCATGACCGCCACGACGACCGACGACGCTCGCCGAGGCGCACGATGATCGACGAACTGATCCAGCGCGCCCCGAAAGTTCTCCTCCACGACCACCTGGACGGCGGCGTCCGCCCGGCGACCGTCCTCGAGCTCGCCCACGAATACGGCTACGGCGCGCTGCCCACCGACGACATCGCCTCCTTGAGCTCGTGGTTCAACCGTGGCGCCAAACGTAACGACCTCGTGCTGTACCTCGAGACCTTCGCCCACACCGTCGGCGTCATGCAGCATCGCGACGCGATCGAACGAGTCGCGTACGAGTGCGCCCAGGATCTGGCGGCCGACAATGTCGTCTACGCCGAGGTCCGGTTCGCTCCCGAACTGCACATCGAAGGCGGCCTCACCCTGCAGGAGGTGCTCGACGCCGTCCTGGCAGGGTTCGAGCGCGGTTCGGCGGGCACCGACCTCACGATCTACACGATCTGTTCCGCGATGCGCACCGCCGCACACAGCCGCGACATCGCCGAGCTGGCCGTCGCCAACCGCGACCGCGGCGTGGTCGGCTTCGACATCGCCGGCGCCGAGGCCGGGCACCCGCCGTCACGTCACCTCGACGCCTTCCAGTACGTCGCCCACGAGAACTTCCACTCGACGATCCACGCCGGTGAGGCGTTCGGGCTTCCGTCGATCTGGGAAGCGCTGCAGTACTGCGGTGCGGCGCGGCTCGGCCACGGCGTCCGGATCGTCGACGACATCACCGGCCCACCCGGCGAGGAACAGCTCGGTCGACTCGCCTCCTTCGTCCGCGATCGACGCGTCTGTCTCGAGCTGTGCCCGACCTCGAACGTCAACACCGGGGTCTGCGCGACGGTCGCCGAGCATCCGATCGGGCTGCTCCGGCGCCTCCGCTTCCGCGTGACGGTCAACACGGACAACCGCCTCATGAGCGACACGTCGATGAGCAAGGAGATGCAGCAGCTCCACGACGCGTTCGGCTGGGACCTGTACGACTTTGAGTGGCTCACCATCAACGCGATGAAGTCGGCGTTCGCCCCGTTCCCCGAGCGGCTGAAGATCATCAACGGCTACATCAAGCCGCGCTACGCGCTACTGCGTGCCGAGTCGACGATCGGAGCCCGATGATGCGTTCGTCCCCACCTGAAACCGCCGGAGGAGCCGCCTGATGCCCGTCGAAGTCCACCTGGTCGACCATCCACTGGTCGCCGACTCGCTGCGCCGGATCCGCGACAAGGAGACACCCGACGCGCTGTTCCGGCTCAACCTCGAACGGATCGGCACGCTCCTCATCGCCGCCGCGACCGAGAACCTGCCGACCGAGGACGTCGATGTCGAGACGCCGCTCACGACCGCGCCGGCGAAGCGCCTCGCGGTCCAGCCGGTGCTCGTGCCGATCCTGCGCGCCGGTCTCGGGTTCGTCCACGCCGCTCAAGAGCTGATGCCGGTCGCCGACGTCGGCTTCGTCGGTGTGGCGCGCAACGAGGAGACGTTCGAGCCGCACGCCTACGTGAACAAGCTGCCCGACTCCCTCGCCGGGCGGCCGGTGATCGTGCTCGACCCGATGCTCGCGACCGGTGGGTCGCTGGCGTACACCGTCGAGTTGTTGCTCGAACGAGGAGCACCGACCCCGATCACCGTCGTCTGTGCCCTGGCCGCGCCCGAGGGGATCCAGCGGCTCGCCGATGCAGGGTTCGACCTGGAGATCTTCACGGCGGCGATCGACGACCACCTGAACGATCAGGCGTTCATCGTGCCGGGACTGGGCGACGCCGGCGACCGCCAGTTCGGCACCGGCGGCTGACGACCCGTATGGACGGTCAGGTCGTCGACGACGCGCCCACCGCGCCCCACGACACCTGGAGCGACCACGCCCGAGGCGACGACCCCCCGGAACATCGACCGGCCGATCCGGCCACCGGACATCCATACGACGGCCCACCGGTCGAATCGCCGGCACCCTGGTGGCGTCGACCGCACCCGGTGCTCGTCGGGCTGGGGCTCGCCCTCCTGGTCGGTGCGATGGCCGCGCTGATGTTCGCCAGTCACCGCCCCGGTCACTGGTGGGGCGACGACTGGGCGCTCTACATCCGCCAGGCGCAGAGCCTCGTCGACGGCAACCCCGGTGCGATCACCGCCGACAACGAGTTCACCGTCACCGAGTCGCTCGGCGCCCCGTTCAGCCCACCGCTGTATCCGTGGGGGTTCCCGCTGATCCTGGCGCCCTTCGTGGCAGTGGTGGGTGTCGACGTCGACGCGCTCGCCGTGGTGCCGGTGCTCAGCGCCAGCGTCTTTGCGTGCGCCTGGTTCGTGCTCGTCCGCCGGCGTCTCGGCACGACCGTCGCGTTCGTGAGCACACCGGCGATCGTGCTGACGCCGGTGCTGTTCTCCTGGTCGGAGCTGATCCAGTCTGAGTGGCCCTTCCTGGCCGTCACCTTCGCGATGCTCGTCGCCGTCGACCGGGCGATCGAGTCGAGGGTCCTCACCGACGTGACCGCGCGCTGGTGGCCGCTCGTGCTCCTCGGCGTCGGCGCCGCTGCGGCGTTCTCGGTGCGACGCGAGGGCCTCGCCATGACCGCCGCGATCGGCGGCGCACAACTGGCGCTGCTCACCACGGGGTCGCCGCCGATGCGCGAGTGGTTCGCCGATCGTCTCCTCGTGGCGCGGCTCCTGGTGCCGCACCTGGCGGCCCTGGCGACGGTGTACGCACTGCAGTGGACGCTGCCCAGCACACTCGTACCGCAGTACGACGGCACGAGCATCCGCAACACCTACCGCTTCTCGGAGCGCCACTTCCGCCACGTCGCCGACCTGGTCGGGCTGAAGCGACCGTGGGACCGCCACGTCGTCGTCCTCGGGAGCGAAGGGCTCGGGCTCGTCGCCATGTGGGGTGTGCTCATTGCCATGCTGATCGGCGTCGCCGCCGCGGTCACCGTGCATCGACGGCGCGACCTCCACATCGTCGTGTACGGACTCGTCGCGTTCGCGATCGGTGGCAGCTTCCGTTCGGCGATCAACCGGTACATGACGACGGTCGGGCCGATCGTCCTCCTGCTCGCCCTCGTGGGAGTCGCGACCCTGCTCGGCTTTCGGCGACGCTGGGTCGGCCTGACGGCGGCGTTCGTGGTGTGTGCCGCCGTCGTGGCCGGCAATATGGCGAACGTGCACCTCCGCATCGACAGTGCACAACGTACGGCCGACGCGGGAGCCGTCGAGTACGGCCCGACCCACCCGTCCGCGGTGGAGATGTTCGACGCCGTCGTGGCGCTCAGCGACCCGGGGGACGTCGTCGCCGGGCCCAAGGCGCGTGCGCTGACCCTGATGACCGAACGTCGGGCGATCCAGGTCGATCAGTGGCGGCCGCTGCCCGACACCTGGTCGCCGTCGCTGGTGGTCGTGGAGGTCAACGATCCGTTCGACCTCCAGATGATGTCCGACCACGCCGACCGCTACCGCGAGGCGTGGTCCAACTCCCGATTCCGCATCTACACAGCCCGCTGACCTGCACAGATGGTGTCGGATACCTCCCGTGCATTCAGCTGGCGTGAGCACCGCCGGCGCGCACGGGAGGTATCCGACACCATCAGTGCGGACACCATCTGTGCGCGTTCACGCGAGCAGGGCGGCGAGGGCTTCGACGTAGGGGGCGGGGTCTTCGTCGACGGCTTCGCCGTAGAGCTTGACCTTGGGTTCGGTGCCGCTGGGGCGGATCTGCACCCGCACCCCGCCGTCGAGCTCGAACCGCAACAGGTCGGCTTCGGGATACTCCTCGGTCGCCCGCACCGCGCGACCACCGATCTCCGACGGTGGGGTGGTGCGCAGCTCGAGCACCTTGGCCTTGGCTTCCGCCGGCGGCATACGCACCGACGCGTCCGCGAGCACGTGGCGGCCGTAGCGGGCGGCGATGTCGTCGAGCCATCCCTGCATCGTGCGGCCCTCGGCCGCGGCGACGGCGGCCATCTCGGCGAACAGCACCGCGGCGGAGATGCCGTCCTTGTCGAGCGGTTGACCGGCCACGAGGTAGCCGAGCGCCTGCTCGTACCCGAACACGAACCGGTGGTCGGGATGGTCGTGCACAGCTCGGGCGATCCACTTGAACCCGGTGAACGTCTCGGTCGACGCGACACCGTGGGCGTCGGCCATCTTCCCGAGCAGCGACGACGACACGAGCGTCGTCACGACGAGCCGGTCGTCGCCCTCGGTCGTCGCGAGGATGTAGTCGGCGAAGAGCCATCCGAGCTCGTCGCCGCCGAGCCGCCGCCAGGAGCCGGCCGGTTGCGGGATGGCCGCGCCGAGACGGTCGGCGTCAGGATCGTTGGCGATCGCCACGTGGGCGTTCGCCGCCGCTGCGGTCTCCAGCAGGAGGTCCATCGCCCCCGGCTCCTCAGGATTGGGGAACGAGACCGTCGGGAACGTCCCGTCGGGCTCGAACTGGGCCGTGACGACGGCCGGCTCGGGGAGCCCGGCCGCCTCGAACGCCCGCAGGATCGTCGCGCCACCCACACCGTGCATCGCCGTGTACGCCACGGTGACACCGTCGACGTCGGGCCGTCGGCGCACCGCCGGTACGGACGCGACGTACGCGTCGACGAGTTCGTCGCCGACCGACTCGATCAGGGGGTCGTCGACGTCGGCGAGCTCGACCGTGGTCGGGTCGTAGCGGTCGATGCACTCGGCGATCCCGGTGTCGTGCGGCGGGACGATCTGGGCGCCGTCGGCCAGGTACACCTTGTACCCGTTGTCGGCCGGAGGGTTGTGCGAGGCGGTCACGACGACGCCCGCCGCCGAGTCGGTCTCGGTGATCGACCATGCCAGCACCGGGGTCGCCACCTGCTGGTCGAACAGGCGCACCCGGATCCCCATCGCCGCCCACACGCGCGCCGAATCGAGCGCGAACACGTCGCTCTTGCGTCGGGCGTCGTAGCCGACGATGATCCCGCGTTCGCGGGCGGCCTCGTCGTGTTCGAGCAGATACGCACCGAGTCCGGCCGCCGCCTGTCGTACGACGAGCCGGTTCATGCGTTGGGGTCCGGCTCCGACGGCGGCACGCAGGCCCGCGGTCCCGAACTGCAACCGACCCGTGAAGCGGGCCGTCAGCTCGCCGTCATCGTCGTCATCGT